>DSDZ01000147.1 GCA_011048475.1 Bacteroides sp.
CCTGCGCTCATGCCACCGGTCCACGTAGTTATACCCGACGATATCCAACATCTCCAGGAAGGGCAGCAGGGCAGAACGCCCATCCGCAGCGATATGGTCATTTCCTGTCGTAACCGGCCGGGTGGGATCTTCCCTGTGGAAGGTCTCGACCAGTGGCCGGAGGATCTCATGCCCCCCCTCAAGACTCTGTTCCCCGATCTCGTTCCCGGCACTCCACATCACAACAGAAGGATGGTTCCGGTCACGGTGAATAAATGACACAAGGTCTTTTTGCGACCATTCATCGAAATAATTGTGGTACCCGTATTCCACTTTTCCCTGGGTCCACTCGTCAAAGATCTCATCCATCACCAGGAATCCCATCCGGTCACAAAGGTCCATGAATTCAGGATCCATGGGATTATGGGACGTCCGGATGGCATTACAGCCCATCGCCTTCAGGATCTCAAGCCTTCTTTCCCATACCCTTTCTGGAACAGCAGCACCTACACAACCTCCATCATGGTGCAGGCATACTCCTTTCATCTTTACCCGTTCTCCGTTCAGCATGAATCCATCGACAGGGCTGTATTCGATCCTGCGTATTCCAAATGGGGTGATCACATCATCCACGATCCTGCCAGCAACCAGGATCTCCGTTCGCAAGGCATACATATGGGGATTTTCCACACACCAGAGGTCGGGTTTTCGCACCACCAGTGTCTGGTCTGCCTCCACGTTCACCCCTGCTTCCAGTTGAATGGTGGATTCCTGCCGGGCGGCTTCCCCGCCATTCCTGTCCAGGATGACAGACCGTAATACAGCCTGGCAGGATCCCTTTCCAAGATTTTCGACCCTGGTCAAGATCCTGACCGTTGCAGCAGCTTCCGTAACCTCAGGGGTGGTCACGTAAGTACCCCAGTGTGCTGCATGTACCAGATCCAGGATCGTAAGCCACACGTGGCGGTAAATCCCCGATCCCGTGTACCACCTGCTGTTGGGTTGAAGTGAATTATCCACCCTGACGGCAAGGATGTTTTCGCCTTCCCGGACGTACCCTGAGAGATCATAAAAGATTCCTGAATACCCGTAAGGATGCCTTCCGAGGTGTTGCCCGTTGATCCAAACATCGCTGTTCATATAGATCCCGTCGAAATCCAACCACAGGTTTTTCTGCACATCTGATTGAGAAAGGGAAAAAGTTTTCCTGTACCATCCAATACCGCCCGGCAGGTATCCTCCCCTTCCACCGGCCGGGGCATCTTCACTGAAAGGCAATTCAATGCTCCAGTCGTGCGGGATTCGAATGTCCCTCCAGCCGCTGTCATCAAAGTCGGGTTCCTGTGCCCGGGTTACCTCACCCAGATGGAACTTCCAGCCGAAGTCCATCGAATACCTCTTCCTCACCTCCTGTGAATCCGCTGAAAAAGTGAGCAGCAGGAGGATGCCTGTTAGCAGAATCGCATTTCTCATTTGTTCAAGGTTGTTTAGTTTTAAAACGATCTGTTCATCACATTGTGATTGATGTCATACACCGGACTTGTAATGTTCGACGATATTCCTCATGGCCACTTCGGTCACCCTTTCCACCAGTTCCCTGCATTGCGCATCCGAATATCTCGTAAAGTTGCTAACATGGGCTATGTTCTCCCTGACATGTGCAGCCTCCGTACATCCAACCGAGGCAGTGGCTACCGGCATGGATAAAGCATATTGCAATGCTTCCTGGTTGCTGATAACGTCCGGGATCAGACTTTCGCGTTCGGAACCCCTGCCAGTACCCCAAGTAATCCGCTTGCCGTGGAAGCCCCCGCCGGCAAACACTTTCATCGCGATCACGCCGATATTCTTCTCCTGTGCCAGGGGAAGGGTATTCAAAACAAAGCTGTTTTTCAGCGGATCAACTGCATTTACCGGGACCAGCATGACCTCAAGATCGGGGAAATCCTTGTTAATGAAATAGTTGTTTGCCTCCGGATCCGAATGCCCGCTGAATCCGATATGGCCTATAATCCCTTCTTCCCGGGCCTTAACGAGTGCATCAAACACACCACCGGTCAATCTTTCCTCCAGGTCTTCAGGCGATGTGATCGCATGCATGAGATAAATATCAACATGGTCTGTTTTCATCAATTCCAGGGAAGCATCCAGGTCAGTTTTTACGGTTTCAGCATTCCTTGCATAGGTTTTCGACATCAGGATGATCTCGTTCCGGTATGTGGGGGTGAGATGCATGCCATATTGCCTTTCTGCCTCACCCCGTCCATATGCCCTGGCAGTTTCAAAAAAGCGGCACCCTCCTTCAATTGCGGCTTCTACAATGGCCTCGGTCTCTTCTGGATTCCTGTCGAAAGCGCCAGAACCGATTGTGAAGATGGTGGGTTTCAGACCTGTTTTGCCGAGTGTCCGGTGTGGCAGTACCTTGCCCCAGCGATCCGAGACAGATCCATGCATACAGGCGGGAATACTCATCAACGCCGTCAGGGAAGCAGTCACCTTTAAGAAATGGCGGCGGTCCATATGTTGTTCCTTGTGATTCTTTCTTATCATCTCTTTTTGATTTTAATTACATCAACGTATCGAACTTCAACTACAGCAGCATGATCTTACCGATAGCCACACCGTGCCGCTGACCATATTCGTTTTCAGGTATCCCGGGACCTATTGAGATCTGTATGCTCTCCACTTCTTTTAAATCCAGTTTCCCTCCTGATTTCATTTCAAACCAGTAGGGCAGAAAAGTGGGATAAGACCTGGGAAGAAGGACGGTCCGCACCTTTTTCAGATGATCCAGGGACAGGGTGTATAATCCC
>DSDZ01000394.1 GCA_011048475.1 Bacteroides sp.
AGTATATGCCGTTGATCCGAAAGTTGACATGGAAACCCGCGCCATTTTGGTCAGGGCGCTCTATCCCAACACAAATGAGGAACTGAAGCCCGGGCGTTATGTCAGTATCCGCCTCTTGCTCTCACAAATCGAGAATACAGTGGCGATCCCGTCAGAAGCGGTGATCCCCGAGATGGGAGGTGAAAAGGTATTTGTCCTGAAAAACGGGAAAGCCAGGGAGGTGGCCGTGGAGATCGGTCTCCGCACCGAGTCACATGTGCAGATCCTTGACGGCCTCACATTTGGCGACACCCTGCTGACCACGGCCATTCTGCAGTTGCGCCAGGGGATCCCCGTGCAGCTTGATTCGCTGGTAATCAGTACCCCACCCGTAAACGGTATGCCATGAGTCTGTCGTCTGTCAGCATCAAGCGTCCCGTCCTCGCCACAGTTTTTTCGCTGGTGATCCTTCTTTTCGGGGGGATTGGACTCACATTCCTCGGGATCAGGGAGTTTCCCAGCGTGGATCCACCGTTGATCTCGGTCAATACTTCCTATCCGGGAGCCAACTCCGATATCATTGAAACACAGATCACCGAGCCCCTGGAGCAGTCCATCAACGGAATCCCGGGGATCCGCACCCTGACCAGCCGCAGCAGCCAGGGACGCAGCAGCATTTCGGTCGAGTTCGAGCTGAGTGTGGATATGGAAACCGCAGCGAACGACGTGCGAGACAAGGTATCCCAGGCCCAGCGGTTTTTACCCCGTGACTGTGATCCCCCCACCGTTTCCAAAGCCGATGCCGATGCGAGTCCCATCATGATGATCGGGGTGCAGAGCAAAAGCAGGTCGCTTTTGGGAATTTCCGAGATCGCAGACCTTACTTTCAAGGAGCAGCTGCAGACCATTTCCGGGGTCAGTGCCATTTTCATCTGGGGAGAAAAACGGTATGCCATGCGGATCTGGCTCGATCCGGAGAAACTGGCCGGTTACCAGATGACCCCGCTGGATGTGAGGAACGCCATCCTTCGCGAAAATGTGGAGCTGCCGGCGGGAAGCATTGAAGGGAACACCATTGAGCTTACCATCCGGGCACTTGGACTGATGACCACCCCGCAGGAGTTCAACAACCTGATATTGAGGCAGACGGGAAGCCAGATCGTGCGGGTCAGCGACATCGGCCGCGCGGAGCTTGGTCCGGAGGACCTGCGGGGGATCATGAAAGTTAACAGGATCCCCACCATTGCCCTGGTGATCATTCCGCAGCCCGGGGCCAACCACATCGACATTGTTGATGAGGTCTACGAGCGGCTGGATTACATCAAGAAGGACCTGCCCGAAGATGTGACCTACATGGTGGGTTTTGACAATACAAAGTACATCCGTTCCTCCATCAGGGAGGTGGAGCAGACCATTTTCATGGCGTTCCTGCTGGTGGTGCTCATCATTTTCATATTCCTGCGTGACTGGCGCACGACGATGATCCCGATCATCGTGATCCCCGTTTCCCTGGTTGGGTCGTTTTTTGTGATGTACCTCTTCGGATTTACCATCAACGTACTCACACTGCTGGCGGTGGTGCTCTCCATCGGCCTGGTGGTCGATGATGCCATCGTCATGATGGAGAACATCTATGTGAAGATCGAACAGGGAATGACCCCACTGGAGGCGGGATTGAAAGGGGCCAATGAGATATTTTTTGCCATCCTTTCCACGACCATCACCCTGGTGGCGGTGTTCATTCCCATTGTCTTCCTGGAAGGGATGACGGGAAGGCTGTTCAGGGAATTCAGCATCGTCATTGCCGGGGCGGTGACCATCTCTTCTTTTGTGGCGCTCACCCTGACTCCCATGCTTTCAACCAAGATGCTGAAGACCAGGCACAAAAGGAGTAAAGCCTATCAATTCACAGAAAAATTCTTCGTCCGGCTGAACAGGACATACAAGAATTCACTGGATTCCTTCCTGCAAAAGAAGTACATCGCTTTGATCATCCTTGGTGCGGCCGTCGTTCTGATCGTGGTCCTCTGGAAGGCCATTCCGGCCGAAATGGCTCCCCTGGAGGACCGCTCCCAGATGAACGTGAGCATCACCACCCAGGAGGGTTCCACATACGAATTCAATCTCAGCTATATAGAGGAAGTTTCCGCGATGATCGACAGCCTGGTCCCCGAGTATGACAAGATCATGGAAAGGGCCTGGTCCAGCGGCGGATTCGTTCGCATGACACTGGTGGAACCCGACGAGCGGGAACGTTCCCAGCAGGAGATCGCCAATCAGGTGACACAGGAGCTCCGGAAGATGACCCGGGCAAGGGCCAACGTGATCCAGCAGTCTACCTTCGGCGGAAGGCGTGCCGGACTTCCCATCCAGTATGTCCTGCAGGCACCCAATATCGAGAAACTACGCGAGGTGCTTCCGGAATTCATGAACGAGGTAAATCAGAATCCGGTATTCGAGATGGCCGATGTGAACCTGAAGTTTACCAAACCGGAGCTGCAGATCGTCATCAACAGGGACAAGGCCAATTTGCTGGGGGTCTCCACGCAGAATATCGGACAAACCCTCCAACTGGCACTGAGCGGGCAGCGGTTCGGTTATTTCATCATGAACGGCAAACAGTACCAGATCCTGGGAGAGCTGGCACGGGATGACCGGAACAAGCCGCTTGATTTGAAATCGCTTTACGTGAGGAACAACAGCGGGCAGATGGTCCAGCTTGACAATTTCGTCACCCTGCAGGAAAGCACTGCCCCGCCCCAGCTATACCGTTACAACCGTTTTGTGGCAGCCACCGTTTCTTCAGGAC
>DSDZ01000230.1 GCA_011048475.1 Bacteroides sp.
CTCCAGGTCCAGAATTTTTTGCCGGGAGCGATGTGGTGGTTGGAAACAAGCATGGTGCCGGCCCCTTTCCCATGGTCATATCCCCCCACAAAATCATCATCCTGGTTCCAGGCAAAGATGCTGGTCCACTCCGGATGATTCTTCCACCATGAAATGTCCACACCTTCGGTGTAATCCACCCTGTTAAAGACCTCATGGGATATGGGCCACCGGACAAACTGGTTCTTGCCATGGTAAGTCCCGAATTGCGTGGAAGGCGGGAAGATCACCTGGTACTCCTCCGAGGTATGGACACCTGTATTGGCAAAATAGAGAAAGGAATGGATGAAGGGGGTCCGGTTATAGGGCCGGAAAGTGACCTCAAAATAGGATTTCCCGGGATAGGCCGTAATTCCCAGCATGAATTTCATCCGGTGCCGGATCTCCAGTTCGCCGATCCAGACGGTGCTGCTCCCGTCCGGATTCTCCTGCAACACATAATCAACCGGCATGAAGGCTGTAGCCCTGTGGTGATGGGGAAAATTCCACTCGATACCGCCGGAGATCCAGGCTCCCAGCATCCCGATCAGACCCGGCTTGATCACATGCTGCCTGTAGATGAAATGATACCCGTTGGTTTTATCCACTGCCCCGAACAGCCGGCCTCCGATCTCAGGCAATACTTCAATTCTGATGTATTCATTTTCCAGGTACACCATCTGATAGTCCTTATCCACCCTGATATCGGAGAGGCTTTCATAGATCGGGTAGGGATACACCCTTCCCTGTGCACCCTGGTAGGCCCGGCCTTCATAGAACCTGGGGATACGGTCCGGTTCGTCCACCAGGTAGGTTGGCATGGTAACCGTTTCTTCCCAGATCCTCACAGGAGGCTTTATCTGCTTTGAAGGCTGGGCCATCAGGGATGAAGAAAGCAGCAACAAAAGAATCATATGGAGGTTTCTGTGTTTCATGGGATAACGGTTTTTCATGGGTTTCGGATTTTTCCTGTCATTGAAGGATCCCGGGTTTATTCGCTGTAATTCCAGAGCAACTCCATGGTCACACCCCCGGATCCTTCCAGGTCGATGTATTCATACCGGCCCGAGCCGGGCTTCCCCGCTTCTCCCCAGGTTCCACCCATGGAAACCACAAATCCGCGCGAGGTGTAATCATCCAGCACCCCGTCCATGTCCGCCACCGAGAATGCCAGGTGGTGGATCCCCTCTCCATGCTTCCGGATGTGATCCTCATACACAATGGGAGGTTTCACCGGGATGCACCACTCGTAGGCAATCGTCCCGTGCCTCTGCCATCCCTGGATTAGCTGGTGGTCCACCAGTTCACCATAATATTTTGTATTTCCCAGCTCTGGATGATTGATATCCAGCGGAGGCAATCCGATCCCCTGCCAGAATTCTGACACGGGGTCCGGGTCCCTGATGGCAAAAGCGTACTGGTTGATCTTTAAGGAATGCCGGTTATCCGGGCTCAGTTCTCCCGAACGCTCCGGTCCGCTTTGTCCCCGGATGAAACCCAGGGTGTATTTCCCCTCTTCCTCCGTATCCATCAGCACAAACTGAAGATCCAGATTATCCCCTGTAATCCGGATCTCTGCAAGTATATCGATTCCAAGATCCTCCAGCCGGTCCACTTCCCGGTTCAGTGATTTCCTTTCGGGAAATCTGTGAATCAGCGCCATAGCCCCATCCCCATACTTGGTGTGAAAATCATGGAACAGGGAATTTCCTTCCCCCGGTTCGATCCAGTTCACCAGGGCACCTCCCAGGTTGGCCCGGGCCAGTCTTACCTGTACCCTGTTTCCCGATGTTCGGGATTCCGCCATCACATTGCCCATATCAAGGACCTCGTTAAAACCCAGCTTCGCGTAGTCCGAGATGGTTTTATCCAGGTCAGCCACCACCCACAGCACCTGGTCCACATTTTTATAACAATCCGGAATCCCGGCGGATTTCCCGCTGCAGGAGAATAGGGCACATATGCTTAGAAAAATCACAGGTTTTTTCATGATCATATCGTTCATATTTACCTTCCATTGGAACCAATCGTCACCACCGCGGGTGAAAGCCCTTCAGATGACGCATGCAGACGGATTTTTCCGGGATCTTCCCCTGCTTTCACCACCACCATGCACCTGCCCATATATGCTTTGCGGCGGGGCTGCTGGTAACTTTCTGTGCTCATCGGATCGGAACTGCCCACGGCCAGGATGGTACCCGGTCCTTCGATCTGGAATTCCACCAGGTTTCCGGCCGTGCGGTCCCGGTTGCCCCTTTCATCCAGCAGTTCCACCATGACATAGCTCAAATCCTGTCCGTTCGCCATGATCTGTGTCCTGTCCGCCGTCAGCCTGATCTCCTCAGGCTGTCCTGCCGTGATAAGTTCCTGTGTGTCCGCCTCCCCGTTCCCGTCACTGGCCACCGCCTTCAATATCCCCGGTTCATAGGGGACGCTCCACCTGGCGATCCATTCGGTCCCCCGGTTGGTTTCCCGGACACCCAGTGAATTCCCGTTCAGGAACAGTTCCACCCTTTCGTGGGCACAGTATACCTCCACATTGAGAGGTTCCCCTTCGTATCCTGCCCAGTTCCAGCGGTCTACCACATCCTGCCAGTGCCATTTGCTCCAGTCCAGCCTGTCCGGATTCTCCTCGAAAGTAGGTTCGGGCGGCTGAACAAAAATGGAGAGTTTCTGCCCCGCATCCCAGAGGACATTCCTGTAATAGGATTGGGGCCTTTTCAGTCCACAGATATCTATATCGCCACAGTAAGCATGGTTCCATGGATA
>DSDZ01000092.1 GCA_011048475.1 Bacteroides sp.
ACTGGAAGAAATGCAGTACCATGAAGTAACCGGACTGGTGAGCAGGACCATTGAAAGACTTCCCGGGCGAACCAGGGAGATCTTCCGGCTGAACCGCCAGGAAGGACTTAAGTACAAAGAAATCGCCGGGAAGCTGGACATCTCGGTGAAAACGGTGGAAGCCCATATGGGAAAGGCACTGAAAGCCTTGAGAAACAGCCTGGAAAAATACGGACAATAAAAGCGTGCCATGAACAAAAGAGCAAATAAATGGAGCGAACTGGCCCGATACCTGGCCGGTGAAATGGACATGCTGGAGGAAATGGAATACAGGAAGACAATTGAAAACAACAATCAGCATATATCGGATCTAAAAGCAATGGAAGAGACCTGGAAACATTTTCATGCGGGAACGCCGGGTACGGAAAGGAATACCGGGGAGGCATGGAGCCGGCTTCAGAAAAAACTGAGGGAAGACGGATTACTTGGAAAAAATCCCGTGGGACCGCCAGACAGGCAGATAACTCCCTTCCTCAGGGTGGCCGCAGTAATCCTGCTGCTATTGGCTGTCGGAGGACCGCTGCTCTGGTTCGGGGTCAAGAGGAGTGTGGATGAATCCGGAATGGAAACGCACATGGCCGCCCGGGGAGTGAACACGGTAGACCTTCCTGACGGAAGCAGGATTTTTTTAAACCAGGATGCGGAAATCAGCTATCCCTCGGACTTTGAACAAAACCGCACCGTGAAACTGAACGGGGAAGCATTTTTCGAGGTGATGTCCGATCCGGTCAATCCGTTTACGGTGCGTTCGGGAAATGTTGTGGTCTCAGTGCTGGGAACATCCTTCAACGTAAGGCAATCGGATCGATCACCGGAAGTGGAGGTTTTTGTGGAAACCGGCAGGGTGAGGATGTCCGTGGAAAATTCAGGGCAGTTCATCACCCTGGAGGAAGGAGAAATGGGCAGGACGGAAGCCACGCAATTGACCCGTACGGTGCAGGAAGATCCAAATTATATCGCCTGGAAAACAAAAGATTTTAAATTTGTAAATGCGGAGCTTGACCGGGTCATCGGGAAACTGGAAGAAGCCTATCATGTGGAGATCATTGCAGAGAATGCGGATTTGCGGTCCCTGAGGCTCACTTCCACATACAGCGAACAATCCATCGATGCCATCCTGGAAACCATTGCCACGGCATTTGGGATGACCCTGCGAAAGGAGCAAAACACCTATTATCTGATAAATAATTAAAATCCCGCCATGGGGCACAGAAAAATGGGGCATCTGTCTGGTCTTCCACTTCTGACCGTGTTCCTGTTTCTGACATTCCCCCGATTCTCCCCCCTCCTGTTCTGCCAGGAGAGACTTCCGGAGATCCCCATTACCATGGATGCCAGGAACAGGACCGTCCGGCAGGTGCTGGATGAGATCACCCTCCAGACCGGCTATTATTTCACCTATAACGCGTCGCTGATCAGCGGGGAAAACCGGGTCAGGTTCCATGTGAAAGGGCTTCCCCTGGAAGAAACACTGGATTCCCTCCTCCGGCAGTCCCGGTTCGCATACCGGATCATCGACCGCAACATTGTAATCTTCAAGAAAAACGACAGCGGGCCTTCTCCATTCCATGCAGCAATAAACCGCCCGATCTTAAAAGGCCGGGTTGTGGACAGCAGGTCCGGCAAACCGCTGCCCTATGCAACCATCGCGCTTTACGGCAGCAGTCTCGGGTCCATCTCCAACCAGGAGGGAGAATTCTCTTTCAAACTGCCGCCGGAACTCCAGGACCCCCTGCTGGTTTTTTCCTACATGGGATACGGCAGGAGGTTCTTGCCGGTCAACTACCCGCTTGAAGGGGAACTGATCGTCGAGCTGGAAAAGGAAACCATCCCCCTGCAGGAAGTGGTCATCAGGTATACGGACCCGGTGATCCTCTGGCGGAAAGCCCTTCAGGGGATTGCCGGTAATTATCTGAATGACCACTCCACCATGACCGCATTCTACAGGGAATCTGTGAAACGGAACGATCATTATATGCTCTATTCGGAAGCTGTGCTGGATGTGGCCAAGGGACCCTATACGCCACTGTCAGCGGGCGACCAGGTCAGCATCAGAAAAGGGATGAAGATCACGGATGTCAGCACGGAGGACACGGTCATGGTCAAGCTCCGCTCCGGCATCTACACCTCCCTGACCCTGGATGTTGTCAAAAACCGTCCCGATTTCCTTACACATGAGTTCCAGGAACTCTACGACCTGGAGTTTACGGATATCATGACCTACGGGGAGAGGCTGGCCTATGTGATCAGTTTCCGGCAGAAAAGCCACATTACGGACCTGATGTTCCGGGGCAAGCTCTATCTCGATCAGGAAACCCTGGCCATCCTGGCCGCTGATTTTGAATTTAACCCGGATCTGATCCAGAAAGAACCCGGCCTTTTTCTTGTGAGCAGCTCCCCGAAGATCCGGATCCGTCCCGTTTTTGCCAGGTACCATGTGGACTACAGGGAACTTGACGGCACATACCATATCAGCCAGGTACGGGCCGAAGTGGAAATGAAGGTCCGTAAAAAAAGACAGTGGATCGGCCCGCGGTACCGGATCACCATCGAAATGGCCATTACCGATGTGGTGCCGGGCGAAAGGCTGAAGATCAACCTGGCAGACCGGGTGAGGCCAGATATTGTGATGGCCGACCAGCCCTTTGTGTTTGATCCCGCATTCTGGGGCGTCCACAACACCATCGAACCCGAAGCTTCTTTGAAGGAAGCCCTTCAGCGGATCGGCCAGAGCCAGCTCGAGAT
>DSDZ01000316.1 GCA_011048475.1 Bacteroides sp.
GCTGGGGATCTGGAGGGAGAACAGGGTGTATCGCTGGACAATCAGGGAAAAGGCCAGCAACAGTGCATCGGCTTCATCCTCCCCCGTAATATCAAATTCCTCGAAGTCCGATTCGAATTCCTCTTCGACCCCCATGAAGACCAGGAGCTCGGACCTGGCCTGTTCCATTGCCTCCCTGTAAGGGTTTCCTTCCGAAACAAGCTTCTCCACCCGGCCCTTCATCAGGTGGGTCAGCAGGTTGATGTTCACCGTTTCATGGCCTGAAAGGTCCGTGATCACGTAGAGGGTCAACGGTGCCCCGGAAAGTTCATCGTATAACTCATTGTAATAATATCCGCTGGCCGTGATCTGGACCAGTTCGGACTCCAGTTCGATATTATCCAGCGAGAACTGCCCGTTGTCGCCTGTCACCTGCGTGGTAAACGCTCTGCCCGTCTGTCCCAGACGATCATTGAGTTCATTCAGGGTGATCGTGGTCCCGCTGACAAAGGGGCCCTTCTGTACCTTTCCTGAAAAAGAGTATTCATTGGTCCCGTGAAAGAGCCCTTCACAGCCGGTCAATAAAATTGCAAGCAGAATTGTAGAAAGTACCGTATTGGTTTTCATGGCCTGGGGAGTGAATACAGAAGCAAATTACGAAATTCTTTGCTAAACGCTTTCGTGTTTTATTTCGCCGTTAGTTCTATTGATAAGTCAAGAGCATTAGCAATCAGAACCAGGTTAGAAATTCTGATATCCTCTCCATTTTCTATCCTGGAAATATATGGCCTTTTTTTTTCCACGAGTTTAGCCAGGTCATCCTGACTCATCTTAAGCTCTCTCCTTCGACTCTTTATTATTTCACCAAAATAATATGAAAATGCCTCGTCCCGAAACTTCTCTCTTTCTGGAGTGCCTCTCTTACCATATCTCTTTTCAATAATATCATTTGCCTTAAATACCTGTCCCATATCTATTTAATTTTGTTCCAAAAAATCACTTAAAATGCTCTCTGCCTGTTTTATAGCCTTCTTATAGTCCTTTGTTGATTTCTTAATAAAACCATATAAACTCCAAACATTCCTGAGCGATCACTATCTCTCTCATAGCACAAATGTAACGAATAAGTTACAACTATCAAAATCCATTGAACATTATTTCAAACCGATTCCTGGTTTTTAACGCATGGAGAATATCGGTTGAAGGTATAATTAGCTGGAGGCTCTACGAGTTCTCATGGTTGGCACACTGTTTTCGTCATACCAGGGGCGTTTTTTTGGTCTTGTTATTATCCAAATGCAGAACATTTTAAAGTTAAGTGCGAAATATCATTTCAACCTTGCATTAAATCAGTTATTTTTGATGGATCATAACAGCTATCAGAATGAAAGTCCGGTTGAATCAATTATTCGTACTCTTTCTGACCCCCTGCCTTCTGATGATCAACAGTTGCGGGGAGGATCCGGAACGCCAGGCAAAAGAGAGCGGGAAGGAGATCTGGTTTGAGGAAACCGTTCATGATTACGGGCAGATCCCCGAAAATGGTGACGGCACATATGCCTTTGCATTCAAGAACCTGGGTGATCAGGCCATTGTGATCAACCGGGTGCGCAGCTCCTGTGGCTGCACGGTACCTTCCTGGCCCAGGGAGCCGGTGGAGCCGGGTGAGTCAGGGGAGATTTCCGTGCGGTACAACACCGCGCTGACCGGTACTTTTATGAAATCCGTACTGGTATATTCCACCGCATCCAATTCGCCCGTTAAGCTGCAGATCAAGGGAAAGGTCGTACCCACATCATAAACTTACCGCCATGCCATCCATATCCAGGAAAGGTCAACTCATGCCGGCATCCCCCATCCGGAAGCTGGTCCCCTTTGCCGAAGAAGCAAAAAAGAAAGGCAGAACCGTCTACCACCTGAACATCGGTCAGCCCGATATCAAAACACCCGAGGTGGCCATTGAGGCACTGAAGAACATTTCTGCCCGGGTCATTGAATACAGTCACTCTGCAGGGAATGAAGGGTACCGGCGCAAACTGGCTGCATTTTACAGCCAGATGGGGATTGATGTGGATTACTCGGAACTGCTGGTCACCACCGGCGGATCGGAGGCAGTCAGTTTCGCCCTGCATGCCACCACCGATCCGGGGGATGAAGTGATCGCACCCGAACCCTTCTATGCCAACTACAATGGTTTCTCCGTGGCGGCAGGGGTCAAAGTGGTGCCCGTCACCGCGCACATCGGCAACGGATTTGCACTGCCTCCCCTGGAGGAATTTGAAAAAGCGATCACTGACAAAACAAGGGGGATCATCATCTGCAATCCCAATAATCCGACAGGTTACCTCTATTCAAGGGAGGAGCTTGAGAAACTGGGGCAGATCGTGAAAAAACATGACCTGTACCTCTATTCCGACGAGGTATACAGGGAATTCTGCTATGATGGTGCGGAACATATTTCAGCCATGACACTTAAGGGTGTGCAGGACCATGTGATCATGCTTGATTCGGTCTCCAAGCGTTACAGCATGTGCGGGGTCCGGATCGGGACACTGATCTCAAAGAACAGTGAGGTGGTCCGGACGGCACTGAAATTTGCACAGGCCAGGCTGAGCCCTCCCTCGCTGGGACAGCTGGCAGGGGAGGCTGCACTGGAAACGCCTCCCGAATATTTCCGGGAGGTTACCGCGGAATATATCGAACGGAGGAACTTCATGGTAAAAGCGCTGAACGCCATGCCAGGTGTGGTATGTCCCACTCCCAGAGGCGCCTTCTATACAGTGGTCCATCTCCCGGTGGA
>DSDZ01000161.1 GCA_011048475.1 Bacteroides sp.
GCCGGATTACCCGGTTCAATACGTTCCTGAATAAATATTACAAGTTGAAAGTCAACGGGTCGGGAAATGATCTCACCATTACCACCGAACTTACGGACAGATTATGGACGGCACAGGTAATTACGGAGAACAACCTGTACAATATCATGACCCGCGATTACATCTTCAGTGGCAATCCTCTCGCCTTTAAGGAAATCGACGATTCGGGTACCGGCCTGGATTTTCCCACCTCCGAAATCCGAACCTCATCAACAGCTGTGATACACCAAATTGACAATGTATTACGATTTGAATAAATCAACAATGAATATGAAGCACAAAATATTCTGGATCATCTTTCTGGCGGGTTCACTCTGGTCCTTCTCCCTGATCGGACAGGTCATCCTGGGCGGCGAAACGGTCGTACAGGGGACCATTACCGCTTCGGAAAACGGGGAACCCCTCCCCGGGGTGAATATCGTGGAGGTGGATAACACCAACCGGATTGTGAATGCGACGATCTCTGACCTGAACGGACAATATGTCATTAAAATCAAGAACAAGGAGCACATTCTGAGATACAGTTATATCGGGTACGAGAGCCAGCAGGTCGTCATTCACAACCGACCCGTCATCAATGTCGTGATGGTTGAAAAAACCATGGGGCTTGAGGAGGTGGTTGTAACCGCAGAAAGAAAGTACTCCGAAGGTTCGTTTTCGATTCCCGAGCGGGAGATTTCCACTGCCGTGCAGACCATCAACACCATTGCATTCGAGGGTGTCCAGGTAACCTCCATCGACGATGCCCTCCAGGGAAGAATTGCCGGACTGGATATTGTGGCCAACTCCGGAGACCCGGGAAGCGGGGCAACCATGAGGGTCAGGGGAACCACTACCATCAATGCGAACGCGGAACCGCTTATCGTGGTGAACGGGGTTCCGTATGAAGTGGAGATTGACCCTACCTTTGATTTTGCCAATGCAAACCAGGAGCAGTACGCCAACATGCTGAGCATAAACCCTGATGATATCGAAGAGATCACCGTTCTGAAAGATGCAGCTTCCACCGCTGTATGGGGGTCGAAAGGAGCCAACGGGGTTTTAATGATCAAAACGAAGAAAGGCGCCCAGGGACCGACCCGGGTCCAGTACACCTATCGTTTATCGCGGGCCGTTCAGCCGGAAGGATTGAAAATGCTGAATGGGGACGACTACACCATGATGATGAAGCAGGCTTATTTCAATCCGGCGCAGGATGAGGATGCGGCCAATGTCAGGGAGTTTCTTTATGATCCCACCTTCTCGGAGTATGAAAATTTTAATGAAAACACCAATTGGTTCGACCAGGTGAACCAGGTGGGGATGAAACACGATCATTACGTCACCATTTCGGGCGGCGGAAGCAGGGCGAAATTCCGCATAGCCGGTGGTTTTTTCAATCAGGACGGGACGGTTATCGGGCAGGAGATGAGCAGGATCTCCTCAAGGGCCTATCTCGATTACTGGGTCTCGGACCGGATACAGTTCATCTCCGAACTCTCCTTTACCTACACCGATAACGACCGGAACTATGAAAATCTGCTGGGTATCGCCTACAGGAAGATGCCCAACGTCACCGTTTACCAGCAGGACCTGCAGGGGAACAATACAGACCTTTATTACAATATATCCCGGTCGTCAGGCCTGCACAGCTCACAGCGCGATTTGAAAAATCCGGTTGCCCTGGCTTACCTTGCAAAAAACAACCTTAAAAACTTCAGGATACTTCCCACGTTCCGTCTGCAGTATTACCTTCTTGATCCTGCAAAACAGAACTTGCGGTATAATGTTTACGTTTCGTTTGATGTCAATAACAACAAGATTTCCAAATTTCTTCCCCGCGAGGTTTCCAATGTTCCCTGGAACGACCCGTCAGCAAACTATGCCGAGAGTGCCGATTCAGAAAGCATGACTGTCATGGCTGATAATAACATTACCTGGGAGCCCAGGCTCTCCTCGAACCACAATGCGATCCTGTACGGCTCATTTCAGCTGAGGACAGGATACAATTCCAGCCAGGGAATCGCAACCACCAATATTCCCTCAAACCAGATCACCGATGCCACCGCACCAGGCTATATCCGGAATATTTCGACCAGCCGCTCTTCATACCGGTCAAATGCATTGTTACTGAGAGGACACTATTCCTACCGGGGCCGGTATATCCTCTCTGCCACCTTCCGCAGGGACGGGAGTACCAAATTCGGCGAAGAGAACAAGTATGGGAACTTCCCGGGCATCTCCGCAAAATGGATCATATCGGATGAACCCTTCATGGACTGGAGCAACAACTGGCTCAGCATGCTGGCCTTTCGGCCCAGCTGGGGTATCAGCGGAAACCAGCCCGGTGAAGAGTACCTGCACTTCAGCCGCTACCAGCCTTATGGCAGTTATATCGGGCTCACAGCGACCCGGCCGACCTCCATTCAGCTTTCAAACCTGAAATGGGAAACAACCACCTCCATAAACTATGGGCTCGACCTGGGATTGTTTGACGACCGGTTTGTATTCGACATCAATTTCTATAAGAAGCGGACGGAAGATCTGCTCTTCTCGGGATTGAGACTCGCCCAATCCTCGGGTTACTCAAGCATCCCCTGGCAGAATATCGGGGTCATGGATAACAACGGCTGGGAAGTAAATTTTGCCTCCTTCAATGCTGTTAAGGTCAAAGGGGTCGTTTTCGATTTTAACTTCAATCTTACAAACTACATAAATACCATCGTTGAATTAAGGGATGATGTCCTCAGTGTATATAAC
>DSDZ01000012.1 GCA_011048475.1 Bacteroides sp.
GCTGATCACGGTCGCCCTTGCTTTCACCGCTCCCTATGTGATCACCATCGGCGGCATCGGGAACCTGGATGTGGGAGCGGTTATATGCGGTTACCTGGGGCTGCTCCTCATGAGCGCGGCATACATCAGTATCGGCATGTGGGCAAGCAGCGTCACCAGGAACCAGATCGTGGCCTACCTGACCGCGCTATTCATCGGGATCTTCTTTCACCTGTTTTTCGGAATGCTCGCAACGGGTTTCACCGGTTTCGCCGGGAAACTGTTCCAGAGCCTGAGCATGCGGGAGCATTTCGACAGCATCTCGAGGGGCGTGCTCGACAGCGGTGACCTGGTGTACTTTCTTTCGCTGATCGTGCTGGGACTGTTCCTTTCGGAAGTATCCCTTGCCAGAAGAAACCTCAAAGCTTAAATCCGGGATCGAGATGAAAACAAAGAACCTGACCATTACAATCGTGCTGTTCGTCCTGATCATTTTGCTGGTGAACCTCCTTTCCGAACAATATTTTTTCAGACTGGACCTCACCGAGAACAAGCGTTATACGCTCAGCAAGGCCACGAAAGAGATCCTGAAGGAGCTGACCGAGCCCATCACCGTGAAAGCCTATTTCAGCGAGGACATCCCTCCCCAGCTGATCAAGACCAGGGATGATTTCCGGGAAATGCTTGTGGAATACGGCAAGATCTCCGGTCAGATGGTGGTCTATGACTTCATCAGTCCCAACGAGGACGAGGAGCTTGAACGGGAAGCAATGCAGAACGGGATCCAGCCGGTGATGATCAATGTGCGTGAAAAGGACCAGATGAAACAGCAGCGGGCCTATATGGGTGCCGTGCTCAGCCTGGGGGACAGGAAAGAGATCATTCCCATTGTGGAACCCGGGCTGGCCATGGAGTACACCCTTTCCACGGCGATCAAGAAACTGGCCGTGGTGGACAAGCCGCCGGTGGGCGTTCTGCAGGGACACGGGGAACCCCCGCTGAACCAGCTGGCCCAGGCCAGGCAGGAACTGGAGATCCTGTATACGGTGGAGGGTGTAACCATTACCGATTCGACCGGGATCCCGTCCCGCATCAGGTCCCTGGCCATTATCCGGCCCACCGATTCCATCCCGCCTTCGGTTTTCAGACAGCTGGAAGAATTCCTGGCACGCGGAGGAAGACTCCTCGTGGCCATCAACCGGGTGGACGGAGACCTGCAACAGGGCTTTGGCAGCAGTCTGACCACCGGACTGGAATCCTGGCTCAGGGGGAAGGGGATCCATGTGAATGAAAATTTCCTGGTGGACCAGAACTGCGTGCAGGCCACAATGCAGCAGCAGATCGGAAATGCCATCCAGATCTCAAGCATCGCCATTCCCTACATTCCCCGCATCAACCAGTTTTCGGAGCATCCGGTGGCACAGGGACTGGAAGAGGTCATTCTTCCCTTCGCCAGCACCATTGATTTCATGGGAGACTCCCTGGTCAATTTCACCCCGATCATGTTCAGCTCGGAATTGTCCGGAACCCAGCCCCCTCCCCTCTATTTGAATTTCCAGCGCAGGTGGACGCGGGGCGATTTCCCGTTGCAGGAACAGGTAGTGGGCGCCGTGGTGGAAGGCCCCCTGGCGGGAGACGCACCCGGAAAAATGGTGGTCATTGCGGACGGGGATTTTGCGGTCAATGAGAACGGCCAGCAGGTGAACCCGGATAACATCAGCCTTCTGGTGAACAGCATCGACTGGCTCAGCGACGATACAGGACTGATCGAGCTCCGGACCAAAGGGGTCAGCTCCAGGCCCATCAAGCAGATGGAGGATTCCACAAGGGCCCTGCTCAAATGGCTCAATTTCCTGCTGCCGATCCTCCTGGTACTGATTTACGGAGGGATTCGTTACCAGTACCGAAAAAACCAGCGCGTGAAGCGCATGGAAGCCAATTATGCATAATCCAAAATTCAGATCATGAGTGGTAGATTCAATAACAGACTGCTTCTTTGGATCCTGCTGGGACTGGCAGCCATTTTCGTGGTCACCAGGCTTACCAGGGTTAAGAAATCGGAACGGACACTCAAAACAGAAGTGGTGGAAGTCGATACCAGCCGGGTATCGGCCATCCTCCTCTATCCCCGGGCAGAGCAGGGAAAAGAGGTGGAATTTACCAGAAAAGGCTCCTCATGGGATGTGTCCATGGAAGGCCTGGCAGCCCCGGCGAACCGTGAACTGGTGAAAAATATCCTCGCCGAACTGCAGGATTTGAAAGTCGAGCAACTTGTGGCCCGATCCCCCGGCAGCTGGGACCAGTACCAGGTCAGTGATTCACTGGGAACCAGGGTCGTGCTCAGGGAGGGAAAGGACAGGGCCCTGGACCTGGTGGTGGGAAGGTTCCATTACCAGCAATCACCCGGGGGTACCAACATGTACGGACAGAACAGGGGGACCGGTAAAACCTACATCCGCCTCAGCGGCGAGGATGAGGTGTACATGGCGGACGGGTTCCTGGCCATGTCCGTCAACCAGGGATTCAACCGCTGGCGTGACCAGACCGTCACCCGGCTGAACACCCCGGCCGTTTCGCGGATCATCTGCGATTACCCTGCCGATACAGGGTTCATTGCCGAAAAGACCGGGACCGGATGGCTGGTGGGGGGACTCCCCGCTGATTCAGCCTCCATGGATGCCTACCTCCGGGGGGTGGCCCGCAAATCATATTCCGATTTTTTCGACGGGGACCGGCCCGCCGGCGAGCCGGATTTCAGCGTAACATTCGAGGGAGAGAACATGCCGGCC
>DSDZ01000085.1 GCA_011048475.1 Bacteroides sp.
CTGAATTACATGTCAGCGAAGGAAGCTGAATTTTCAGCGAAATTCAATCCGTTCATCCATGGAGGGAACATCCATGAACTGGTGGAGTCATTCAGCCTGGCCGAGAGCCATATCGGTGCCAACGGCAATGCCAGGATCATTCTGTTGGACCTTTCAATCGGAGTGATCCGGCTGTTGATGCAACACTCCCCCGTTCCATAACGTGCAGGTTTTGTTTTGGAGAACCGAATCGTTATTTTTACCGCACAATACATTTGAAAAAGCATGGAACTGAAAATGGAAAGTCTGAAGGCCAGGGGATGTTGCTCGGAAAAACAACTGGATATCGGAGGGGATAATTCAGACAGGATATCCTTTTATTTCAGTTCCTGCTCCAAGCTGGATTCTTACAACTGGTTGAGAGAGGTCTCCCTCTCGGAGATCCCCGAAGTGGTGGAGGTCCGTTTCAAGAATACCAGGAAAGGTTTCTACAGGAATGTGAACGAGCTGCGATTGAAACGGGGTGATATTGTGGCAGTGGAAGCCTCCCCCGGGCATGATATCGGGATCATCACCCTGGCGGGCGAAATTGTGGAAAAGCAACGTCCGAAAACAAAATTTGACGGCGATTCGGAAGAGCTGAGGAAAGTATACCGGAAGGCAAAACCGGCGGACATAGACAAATGGAGGGAGGCAATTTCCCTGGAAGAGGACACCATGCTCAGGAGCAGGAAGTTTGCTGCTGATCTCGGCCTGAATATGAAGATCGGAGATGTGGAATACCAGGGCGATAATACAAAAGCCATTTTCTACTACATCGCGGATGAGCGGGTTGATTTTCGCGAACTGATCAAAGTGCTTGCGGAGACCTTCCGGATCCGGGTCGAGATGAGACAGATAGGCGCCAGGCAGGAAGCCGGCCGCATCGGGGGGATCGGGACCTGCGGCAGGGAACTGTGCTGCTCCTCCTTTATCACCAATTTTGTCTCGGTTAGCACCCAGTCAGCCCGCATCCAGGAAGTGGCGCTCAATCCGCAAAAACTGGCGGGACAGTGCGGAAAGCTGAAATGTTGCCTCAATTATGAACTGGCGGGTTACCGGGACGCCCAGAAGTCATTTCCGGCAACGCACATACCATTGAAAACCCTCGCAGGCGAAGCTTTCCATCAGAAAACGGATGTATACCGGCGCATCATGTGGTACGGATATGAAGGAGCCGGTTCACAGGTCATGATCCCTGTCCCCGTGGAAAGGGTGACTGAGATCCAGGCAATGAACCGGAAAGGAGAAATACCTGACGAATTGATCGATCAGGGGACCATTCCGGTAAAAGATCTCCCGGAATACAGGAATGGAGCCGGACAGGAAAGTCTGACCCGGTTCGAAAATCAGCATCCGAGAAAAAACAGAAAGAAAAAAAAGCCACATCGAAGTCAACGGTAAGGTTCATGAAACATGTTTCCGCTCTCCCGGCGCTCATTCTGATGCTTGCGCTCTCCTCCTGCGATACGGACATGGTTTATAACCGGTTCAGACCGATCAACGATGGAATCTGGACATGGGAAGATCGCCAGGAATTCCCGGTGGAAATCACGGATACTGCATCCATGCACCAAATTTACCTGCAGGTGCGACATACAGTGGACTACCCGTTACAGAACCTGTACATGTTCGTGAAGGTGGAGGGTCCTACCGGTCAGCAACTGAAGGATACGGTGAATATGATCATAGCAGAGCCAGACGGAACATGGAAGGGAAAGGGAGTTGGCAGGCTGAAGGAACTTCGGTTACTGTACAGGAAAAGTACCGTATTCGGACATGCCGGGACTTACACTTTCACACTGGAACAGGGTATGCGGACCCATTCCCTGCCGGTAACAGATGTGGGTGTTCGGATAGAACGTGTCAATCCTTAATCAGGTTGGGTAAAAAGAAATTATCCAGGTTCAGAGAACTGGAAGCCTTTGACAGGGTGTTCCAGCCTCCCTTTGAAGAAGTGTTTCAGAAAGACCATCCGCTGAAGGGCCGCTGGAAGGAGAAAGTGTTCCGCAATGATCACCCCCTGGTCCTGGAACTTGGATGCGGCAGGGGTGAATACACGGTGGGTCTGGCAAGGCTTCATCCCGGGAAGAATTACCTGGGCCTGGATATCAAAGGGGCCAGGATATGGAGAGGAGCACGGACCGCACATGAGGAAAATATCATGAACGCAGCCTTCCTGCGAACCCGCATTGAATGCATCGGTTCGTTTTTTGCGGGAGGTGAAGTGGAAGAGATCTGGATCACATTTCCCGATCCGCAGACCAAGGAACGAAGAAAGAAAAAAAGACTGACGTCTTCCCTTTTTCTGAACCGTTACAGGGAATTCCTGACCGACATGGGAAACATCCATCTGAAGACCGACAATGCGGCGCTCTATGCCTACACCCGCGACCTGCTCGCGTACAATCATCTTCCCGTTGTCAGGTGCACCGATGACCTGTACCGCACCGGATGGAAAGATGAATCGGTTACCATCCGTACCACTTACGAATCCCGGTTCCTGGCTGAAGGCTCCCCGATCCGCTATATCCAGTTCCGGCTTCCTTCTGCTTCTGAAATCAAGGAGATTCATGATGGACACAGATGACCATTTTTTCTTCAGGGTCTATGAGGTGGTGAAAAAGATCCCCCCGGGGAGGGTTACTTCCTACGGGGCCATTGCCCGTTACCTGGGCTCCGCCGGAGCTGCAAGGATGGTGGGATGGGCCATGAACCAGTC
>DSDZ01000329.1 GCA_011048475.1 Bacteroides sp.
CTTTTCCGTGTGAACATGAGCAGCCTTTCCCTGAGCCAGTACCAGGAAGCGGGAGGGGTTTTCATCAATGAAACCAAGAACATCCTGATCAATGTGATCGCTGCCATCGCGGTCATCAATGGCCATATGACACTTGGTATGCTGCTGGCAGTCAGTTATATACTCGGTCAGCTAAACAGTCCCATCGAACAGATGATCACATTCTTTCACCGGGCACAGGATGCAAAGATCAGCCTGGAACGCCTGTCCGAGATCCATGAAACGGAAGATGAGTACCAGAAAGAAACCGGAGTGACCGTCCTTCCCTCCATTGACAAGATCGTTGTGAATCACCTTGATTTCAGTTACCCCGGCGCGCTCCCGAGAACTGTTCTGGAAGATATTAACCTCACCCTGAAGAAAGACACGGTAACCGCAGTGGTGGGGGTAAGCGGAAGCGGCAAGACCACTCTGGTCAAATTGCTCCTGGGTTTTTATCCGCCGGGCAGGGGCGAGATCAGGATCGGGGACATGAACATCCAGCTGATGGCGCCCGATCTGTGGCGGAGCCAGTGCGGGGTGGTCATGCAGGACGGGTTCATCTTCTCAGACACCATCGCCAGGAACATCGCCATGGGGGAGCAGGATATCAAAACCGATCAGCTGCTGTATGCGGCCAGAATGGCATGTATCGATGACTTCATCGACCAGCTGCCACTGGGATACAACACCAAAATCGGTCAGGAGGGACTGACCCTCAGCGGGGGTGAGCAACAGCGGATCCTCATTGCCAGGGCCATCTACAAGAATCCCCATTTCCTGTTCCTGGATGAAGGAACCAGTGCCCTGGATGCCAACAATGAGAGAAGGATCATGGAAAACCTTCAACTGGTGTTCAAAGGCAAAACGGTGGTCATCGTGGCACACCGGCTGAGCACTGTGAGGGATGCGGACCAGATCATTGTCCTGGATCACGGAAGGATCGTGGAACAGGGGAAACACAACGCCCTGATCGCGAAAAAAGGACACTATTTCAACCTGGTGAGGAACCAGCTTGAACTCGGCAATTGAACAAACGCAACCATCATCCGTCAACATGAAAAATGACTGGAAGAAAAGGCTGGGGACGGTTTATTCCACGGACCCTGATTTTGCTTACGACAGCGGGGATGAGCCGCAGGAAACGACATTTCCTCCCGGTGCTCAGACGCTCCGGATAAGCCTGGACCGGAAAAACCGCAGGGGCAAGACAGTGACGCGTATTGAAGGTTTCAGAGGAAGTGATGAGGACCTGAAGGAACTCGAAAAGGCACTGAAAAAAAACTGCGGTGTGGGCGGATCTGCAAAAAACGGGGAGATTCTGTTGCAGGGTGATTTCAGGGAGCGGGTGGGGAACCTGCTGATGGAAAAAGGATATCACATCAAACGAAAAGGTGGCAATTAACAGAGATCTCCGGTGCGTATGCCGCCCGCTTTGCTGGCTGGCAGCGGGATTGCTGTCGTGCATGCCTCTCCTGTCCCAGGAACAGGATTCGCTCGCTCGCGCCGATACGTCTTATTTCAGGGCGGGTGATAACGACTGGAATCTTGTGGAGGCGGTCCTCCGCGGTGATCATGGCAATGTGCTGATGCTGCTGAACAGGGGCGCCGATCCGGATGCCGCAGACGAAGGAGGCATGACCGCACTGATGCATGCTGCTGAAAGTGGCGATCTGAAGATGATGCAGCTATTGGTCCTGAATGGAGCCGACCCGGACCTGACACGCATGGAGCGGACCACGCCATTGATGATCGCGGTACTGAACCAGCAGTTTGAAGCAGCCCACTACCTGTTACAAAAAGGAGCCGATCCCGATGCCAGGGATGACTATGCTGCCACCCCGCTGTTGTATGCCGCAGCGGTGAACGATTATCAGATCGCTGACCTGCTTCTCTTCTACGGGGCTTCCGACACGATCGGTGACAGAGCGGGGAATAATCCGCTGATGACGGCGGTTTTCTTCAATCATATCGAGACCGCTGATGTGCTTCTCCAGAACGACCTGGATCCGGATACGCGTGACCTGATGGGGAATACCCCGCTGATGATAGCCTCCCAGCAGGGCAATACGGATATGGTTTCTCTTTTGCTGGAATACGATGCGGAAATGGAGGCGGTGAACCAAGAAAATTATACCGCACTGGCCCATGCCATCCTCTTCCGGAATCCCAAAACCGCCAGGCTGCTTATGGACAGCGGGGCCAATATACACCACCTGATCAGGCCCAACCTGAACCTGTACGATCTCGCCAGGGAAAAGAAGTTCACTGAAATACAGCGGGAGCTGAAAGAGCGGGGTGCGCTGTATACGCAAAAGCCTGCCTTCACTGATTTTGAAGTGGGTTGGGGGAACAGCTTCGGGAAAAATGAGTATATGATGCAAACCCGGATCCGGCTGACGGACAGGAAATTTGGCTTTTTTGCGGAAACGGGCATCGATTTCCGGCCCCGACCGCAGAAAGTCCATGTGCGCGAAAATGATTCCCTGATCTTTCAGTACAGGGAGAACAGGACCGCCTGGTCGCATGGGATCGGTAAGGAATTTTCCCTTCTGCAGGACCATTCAGGCGTCCGGTATGGACTATATGCCGGAGTGACCGGAATGCTCTCATTTCCGCGTTACCGGGGAGTGACAAGCCATCCGAAGGCCCAGTATGACCTGGCACCATCGGCTGGGATCTTTGTGAAGGGCCAGATGGCAGGTATCCGGACAGGGGC
>DSDZ01000035.1 GCA_011048475.1 Bacteroides sp.
GAAATATAAGGAGATCGCCGAAACCTTATCCATCTCGGTGAAAACGGTGGAGGCACATATGGGGAAAGCACTGAAAGCTTTGAAAACCAGTTTGGAAAAATACGGGCAATAAACATACCATGAAAAGGAAAGCAAAACAATGGAGCGATCTGGCCAGGTACCTGTCCGGGGAGATGGAGATGCAGGAGGAAATGGCTTTCAGGGGAAGTATCGAAAATGACAAACGGGCTATATCAGAATTAGAAGCAATGGAAAAGACGTGGAAATTTGACCATGAGGACGCCCCGGACAATCAAAGAAATACAGGGGAAGCGTGGGGCCGGCTTCAGAAGAGACTGAAAGAGGACGGACTGCTGGAAAAAGGGCGGGATTCATCCAGGGGCAGCCTGATGATGCCGCTGCTCAGGGTGGCGGCCACCATATTGCTGGTCCTTGCCATCGGGGGACCGGTCCTCTATTTCGGAATTATGAGGAAGCCGGGCGAACCGGGCGTGGAAAGCCATGCGGCGGACAGGGGGGTAAGTACCGTGGATCTTCCCGACGGGAGCCGGGTGTACCTGAATGAAGGAGCCGAGATCAGTTATCCTTCCGTTTTTGAACAGAACCGTTCTGTGAGGATGCGCGGGGAAGCGTTTTTCGAGGTGATGTCCGATCCGGTCAATCCTTTCACGGTCCGTTCGGGCAACGTGGTGGTTTCGGTGCTTGGCACTTCGTTCAACATCAAGCAATCTGCCCCTGACAGAAATATCGAGGTATATGTGGAAAGCGGAAGGGTGCGGATGTCTGTGGAAGAATCCCGGCAGTTCATCACCCTGGAGGAAGGTGAACTGGGCAGGACGGAAGCCGCCGGAGTTACCCGTTCAGTCCAGGAAGATCCCAATTATATGTCCTGGAAAACAAAAGATTTTAAATTTGTAAATACGGAGCTTGACCGGGTCATCAGCAAACTGGAGGAAGCCTATCATGTGGAGATCAGGGTGGAGGAAGCCGGCCTGCACAATCTGAGGCTCACCTCCACCTACCGCGAACAGTCCATCGAAGCCATTCTTGAGACCATTGCGGCTGCCTTTGGGATGACCGTCCATAAAGAAGCGCAGATTTATTATTTAACGAACCAATAAGATCCAGCCATGGGGCACAGAAAAAAAGGAAATCTGCCGGGCCCTCCCATCCTGGCCTTTCTTGTTTTTCTGTCTCTCGCGTGCCTTTCCGCCCCCCTCCCCGGTCAGGATACGCTCCCGGAAATCGGCATTACCATTGATGCGAGGAACAGGACCGTCCGGCATGTGCTGGACGAGATCACCCTTCAGACGGGTTACGATTTCACCTATGATGCCTCCCTGATCAGCGGGGAAGAGCGTGTGCAGTTCAGGGTGAAGGAGGTGCCGCTGGAAAAAACCCTGGATTCCCTGTTCCGGCAACCCCGGCTTGCATACCGGATCATTGACAGGAACATTGTCATCTTCAGAAAAAACAGCAGCTCCCCGGCTCCGCTCAATGAACAGATCGACCGCTCGGTGCTTCGCGGGGTGGTGGTGGACAGCAGGTCAGGCAAACCGCTGCCGTATGCCACCATCGCACTCTACGGATCCAGCCTCGGGTCCATCTCCAACCAGGAAGGTGAATTTTCTTTCAAGTTGCCCCGAGATCTGCCCGATCCCCTGCTGGTGTTCTCCTACATGGGTTACGGCAGGAGGTTTGTCCCCGTGAAGTATCCGCTCGGGGAACAGCTGGTCGTGCGGCTTGAAAAAGAGACCATCCCGCTGCAGGAGGTGGTGATCAGATACACCGACCCGGAGGTCCTCTGGAAAGAGGCCATGGAGAGGATCCCGGTCAACTACATGGATGAACACGCTTCCATGACCGCCTTCTACAGGGAGTCGGTGAAACGGGACGACCACTACATGATCTATTCCGAGGCCGTGCTTGATGTGGCCAAGGGGCCTTACAGGGCGCTGTCAGCGGGCGACCAGGTCAGTATCAGGAAAGGAATGAAAATCACGGATGTCACCACGGAGGATACGGTGATGGTCAAGCTCCGGTCGGGCATCTACACTTCCCTGAGCCTGGATGTGGTCAAAAACCGGCCTGATTTTCTATCCGATGAATTCCCGGAACTATACGACCTTGAATTTACGGATATGATGTCCTACGGGGACCGGCTTGTATATGTGATCAGCTTCAGGCAGAAAAGCCACATTACCGACCTCCTGTTCAAGGGACAGCTATATCTGGATCAGGAAACCCTGGCCATCCTGGCTGCCGATTTCGAATTCAATCCTGAACTGATCCAGCGGGAGCCCGGGCTCTTTTTGGTGAGCAGTTCCCCGAAGATCAGGATCCGCCCGGTCTTTGCCCGTTACCATGCCAACTACAGGGAAATGAACGGACGTTTTCACATCAGCCAGGTCAGGGCCGAACTGGAGATGAAGGTTCGCAAACGCAGGCAATGGATCGGCGCCAGGTATCACATCACCATCGAAATGGCCATCACCGACGTGGTGCCGGGTGAAAGGCTGAAGATCAGCCTGTCCGACAGGGTCAGGCCGGATCTTGTGATGGCCGACCAGCCCTTCGAATTTGATCCCGCATTCTGGGGTATCCACAATACCATTGAACCTGAAGCCTCCCTGAGGGAAGCCCTTCAGAGAATCGAGCACAGTCTGCTGGAGATCAGGGAGTAGGTAACAATCATGCCTCCCCTGTTCCATCCCCTGAATGCCTATCTC
>DSDZ01000258.1 GCA_011048475.1 Bacteroides sp.
ACAAAACCCTGATCGCCATGATGAAGGATGAGGGGAAGGAAGAATCGGGGCACCTGAACATCCTGAACAGTGTGGTGGACAATCTGGAGGGATTGCACGGGGAGATCCTCCGGCAGGGGATTGATAACGGGTACGGAGATATTTTCAGGAAAGCGAAACCCAACCTGGATATGCTCAGGATGAAATCGGGGGGAAGGGATGAAGGGGATATCCAGGTGGCCATGAACGGTCTGTACGGATTGCTGATCCTGAAACTGAAGAAGACCCGCATCACCGCGGAGACATCCAGGGCGTTCGACACCATCCGGGAGCTGGTGGCCGAACTGACCCTCCGGTACATGGAACAGACTGAATTGAAATAAAAACCGGTCCCGGCTGGCCGGTCCCCGTTCTCAGCCGTCCGGGCACTGTGATCGCGTGGCTCTGGTTTGTGCCGGCTGGTCACAGCCCGGGTGGGCCTCTGAAATGATTTAGACGGGCCCTGGACAAATGGTTGAGAGGGCCTCTGGCACCTGGTTGGACGGGACCCTGCCACATGGTTAGATGGGCCGTTCACAATACTGACCGTTCACGTATATATGATGCACAAATGAAACTTTTTTTCCGGAAATACGGGGAGGCGGGACCGCCGATGGTGATCGTTCACGGACTGTACGGATCGGGCGACAACTGGGTTTCCATAGCCCGTGAACTGGCATCTGACTTCGAGGTATTCGTGGTGGACCAGCGGAACCATGGCCGGTCGCCCCATTCAGACGAGCATGATTACCCTTCCATGCGGGACGATCTGAAGGAGTTCATGGATGAAAACGGCATCGAGAAAGCGGTGCTTCTGGGTCATTCCATGGGCGGAAAGACCGTCATGTTCTTTGCCGAGGCCTGGCCCAGGCGGGTCCAGTCCATGATCACGGTGGACATCGCACCGAAGCCTTACCGGGACCTGGCGCTCCAGTCCAATTTCGCTGCCAACCATGCAAAAATGATCGATGCCATGCTGGAGGTGGACCTCTCGAAGATGGAGACCAGGGAGGAGATCGACCGGGCGCTCAGGCCCTCCATCGGCTCAGGGAGGATCAGGGGATTTCTGATGAAGAATGTCGATAGGGATCAGGATGAGAATTTCCAGTGGCGGATCAATCTGCAGGCGCTGCGCAACCACCTGGATGACATTTTCGACGGACTCGACACCGACCGGATCATCCGGAACGGGGGGATCACCGGATTCCCGGCCTTGTTCATCGCCGGGGCCAAATCGGATTACATCCAGGCGGAGGACCACGAGCTGATCAAGTCTGTCTTCCCGGCTGCGGAGATCGTCACCATCCCGGGCGCCGGACACTGGCTCCATGCCGAGAAACCGGAACTGCTGGTGAAGAACATCAGGTATTTTCTGGATCGATGAAGTCTGGGTAATTGTCCCGGTTGACTACCCGGAATGAGGCATGGGGGTAAGTGGTCGCCCAGGATTTTGGCGGTTCTGACTTCCTGGATGAATATTTGAATTCAAAGCCACTGAGTTTTCCTCCACCTTCTTCCACATAATCTATTTCCGCCCCTGTGTGCAATCTCCAAAAGTATTGATTCTTACTGATCTGATTGTTTTCCAATAGTTTGGTGCGTTCCAGGAAAAGATAGTTTTCCCACAGGGCTCCCGTGTCATTCCGCTGACCCGGATCATTGAAATTTCCGATAACAGCATTCCTGATTCCCAGGTCCAGGAAATATATCTTCTGCTTTTTCGAGATTTCTTTTCGAAGGTTCATGCTGAATCCGCCAACTGTTCTGATAACAAAGGATTTTTCAAGCAGATCAATATACTTCTGAACAGTGACGGTATCCAGTCCCAGTGATCTTCCACATTCGTTATATGATACCTCGGATCCGATCTGATAAGCCAGCATCCGCAGAAGATCCTGAAGTTTCCTGCTATGTCTGATCCCGCTCAATTCAAGAACATCTTTAAACAGATAGGCATTGATCATTTCATTCAGGTACATTTCTTTGTCCCTGCTGTTTTTCATCTGGAGGACGCCGGGGTAACTGCCGTATACCATCCATTCATGAAGCCTGCTGTGGAAGGCAAGGTACCCCGAGTTGTTGATCAATTCACCGGCAGAAAAAGGGTGAAGCCGGAATGTCCATGCTCTTCCGGTAAGTGGCTCATGTACCCGATTCGCAAGATCGATCGAAGAAGAACCGGTGACCAGGATCCTGATCTCCGGAAAATGGTCGTGAATGATCTTCAGGTTAATACCTATATCGGGAATTCGTTGTGCCTCATCAATGAAAAGGATTTCATACCCAGCAACAGACAGCCGGATCTTATCCGGATTTCTGGATGAAATCATTTCCGAATGAGGTTGGAAATCACCGTTGATCTCAAGAATTTTCTGTTTGTTGAAGGACTGCATCAAATGCGGGGCAAGGGTTGTCTTACCCACCTGCCTCGGGCCATATAGAAGCACTATTTTGCCCGTATCATCCGATAATCTTTCAATGATCCGGGATTCGATTGATCTGGAAATATATGATTCCATGATATTCGGTGAAATGGCGTTAATTTGTTGATTTCATTCAATGAAATAACGTTAATATATTGATTTAAATCGATGATATAGCGCAAATATATTGAATTTATACGATAAAATCAAATGTAACCTCCTGTGCGATCAGATCCCAACAAAAGGGGGGATGCTGTTTTTGGGATTTCACGAAGTGAGTGAT
>DSDZ01000023.1 GCA_011048475.1 Bacteroides sp.
GATATATGCTGATTATTACTATGTGGAGGCATTGATGCGATACCTGAAATTCGTTCACTGAGTAATGAGCAATTAACCGCAGATCTTATCATGATAGGAAAAATCCTTTTAATCGGCATTTCAGTCATCATCGGTCTTTCATCCTGTGAAAAGAGCAATACACAGGATGAGCAGTTTTTTGCTATTGCCCTGAAGAATGGAAAAATTGCCAATGAGGGTTTCAGGCGCTGCATGGCCTTTACGATGGATTGGCTGGAACAGAGGGATCCGGTGACCGGGCTTATTCCCCAGAATCTCTATGATCCGGAACCTGTCTGGAATCCCCACAACGCGGCAGCGGATAATTTCCCATTCATGGTAATGACCACCTGTATTCTGGACAGACCGGCCTACGACACGCTGATGATCCCTGTACTTCAGCGTGAAATGCACTTCACCTCCAGGATACATACTCTCCCGGATGAGTACTCACTGGCCCGGCACGATTTCCTCAGAAAGGAGATGGATCTGAATTATATTCTCTATGGAACCTCGGAATATATTAAGGACGGACTGTTGCCGTTGATGGAGTATTGCGGAAAGACCCCGTGGTTTGACCGGATTATGGAAATGCTGAAGGACCTGGCAGTCTTCAGGGATTCGATCGGGCAGATCCGCGGCGAGTTTTTCGGGAATTCGGTCCGGACCGAGGTCCACGGGGAATTGCTGCAGACCCTTGCCAGGGTTTACTGGATAACGGGTGATGAGAGCTACCTGGACTGGGCCATTTCCATTGGAGACCATTACCTGGGAGGAAGAAATATCCTGCTTAATGCAGAGCGACTGCGGTTGCGCGATCACGGGTGTGAGATCATCGGCGGATTGAGTGAGCTTTATGTGGTATTGCATTTTATTGCTCCGGGAAAAAAGGAATTTTACCGGTCCGATTTGTATGAACTGCTCGACAGGATCCTGGCGATCGGCAGGAACGAGGATGGAATGTTCTACAACGAGGTCAATATGAAGACGGGTGAAATCCTGGACAGTTCGATCGTCGACAACTGGGGTTATATCTATAACGCATATTACACGATCTATCTCCTCGATCAAAAAGAGTCGTACCGGCGTGAGGTATTGAATGCCCTCGGATCTCTTTACGGGCATTACAGGATGTTCAACTGGGAGAACCATGGAGCGGACGGATTTGCCGATGCCATCGAAAGCGGTATCAATCTTTATAACCGGGAGAGGGTCCGGTCACTGGAGGATTGGATCGACAGCGAGATAAGGGTAATGTGGTCCTTGCAGGATTCCGCATTCCAGGAAAGAGGGATCCCTTACAGGAACAGGGGGATCATTGAAGGATGGCATGGTGACGGGAACTTTGCCAGGACAAGCCTGATGTATTGCCTGATGAAGACACAGGCTCTCACTATCACTCCCTGGAGGGAAGATGTGGTATTTGGGGCACATTACGAGAATGGCAACCTGTATATTGCATTGAGATCCGGTGAGGATTGGGAAGGCACCCTTCATTTCGGTCAGCAGAGGCATAAGACCCTGTTAAACCTGCCGCTGGACTACCCAAGGATAAACCAGTTTCCGGAATGGTATTATTTGGAGGCGGATAAAGAGTACAGGGTAAGTGGTTTGCATGCCCGGTCCTCGACAATTGACAGTGGACAGGAGCTCAGTGAGGGCCTCAACATCAGATTGAAGAAGGGCAGCACCAGGTTTATTAAAATAACATCTGAAGAGCATGTTAAATAATTTATTATGAGCGTTTTAAAGGGTATTATACTGTTGATGTCCCTTGTCCTTCTGACAGGATGTAAAACGGGAGCCGGCCGGCAACAGGTTTCTGATAAACCCAATATTCTTATCATTCTGGCTGATGATATGGGATTTTCAGATTTGGGGTTCATGGGTTCGGGGATCCATACCCCCAACCTCGATGCGCTGGCCGAAAACGGACTGGTATACAGTCATTTTTATAATACTGCGCGGTGCTGTCCCACCCGGGCTTCCTTGTTGACCGGTTTATATCCCCATCAGACCGGAATGGGATGGATGACAGCCTCCGATCTGGGCTACCCGGGCTACACGGGCGATCTGAACCTGGAATGTATCACGGTGGCCGAAGCACTGGATAAGAGTGAATATAACTGCTATATGACCGGCAAATGGCATTTGACCCATGAAAGATATATCCATCCGGATGGTCCTCGGCACAGCTGGCCTTTACAAAGGGGATTCAACAAGTTTTACGGACACCTTTCGGGAGGGGGGTCCTATTTTCATCCCGGGGATCTGATAGATGACAACCAGTGGCTCGAGATACCTGATGATTCTTATCTCACATCGGCCGTATCTGACTCAGCGGCAGCGTTTTTAGAGGATCATTTTGAAAAAGGACGAGGACCATTCTTTTTCTATCTGTCCTATTATGCCCCTCACAGGCCGCTGCACGCACTCCAGGGAGATGTGGCGAAATATCGCGGTTCTTTTCTCAAAGGATGGGACAGGTACCGGGAGGAAAAATACAATCAACAGGTTGAACTGGGGATAGCCGGGCCAGGCTGGGCCCTGTCCGGCAGGGACCCCGAGATAGCCGCATGGGAGACCCTGTCGGATGAGGAAAAACGGCTGTGGGATGCCCGCATGGCAGTGTATGCAGCCATGATCGACCGCATGGACCAGGGGATCGGAAAGGTCCTGGATGTCCTGAGGAAAAACGATGCCC
>DSDZ01000307.1 GCA_011048475.1 Bacteroides sp.
ATGCATGATCATCCTTTCCCTGTACTCGTCCCGGATCTCATTCCGAAGGAGCGTGAAGGCATCCCGCACATTTTCCGCCTCTTCACCGTTTTCCAGGTTCCGTTCGATGAAGACGAGCTTATTCTGCAGCTCCCTGATCTGGAAATTGGATTTGAAGCTGGCATTGCTCATCACCTTGTCATGGTAATAAAAATTACGCTGGAACCGGTTGTTGATGAACTGGTGGGTGGCAAGCCCTTCATAGGCCCAGCGGGCCGACATGATCTCCCCGTAGAAAGGGATCCGCATGGGGGAGGAGATCTTCGGGTTGAGGTTCTCATATTTCACGATGATCCCGCTGAGGATGATCTGGGGGATCACCAGAAACGGGATGAGGATGTAGATGGTCACCACCGTCTTGAAGCTGTCCGAGATGAGCAGTCCCATCACATTGGAACAGGCCCACGCAGAGAAAAGCACCAGCCAGTATTCAAAGAACATGCCCCTGATCTCCATGATGGAATTCCCCACGATCACAAAGGTGAAGGCCTGGATGGCCGAGAGGAGGAACAGCACCGCCACCTTGGATAGCAGGTAGCCCGACCAGCTCAGATTCAGGAATGCTTCCCGCTTCAGGATCTTCCTGTCCTTGATGATCTCTTCGGCACTCACCGTCAGTCCCATGAAGACGGCCACAATGACCGACATGAAGATGTATACCGGCAGGTTCATGTTCTCTGCCAGGGAATAGCCCAGCTGGTTGGACGCTCCCTCGCTGTAATATTTCACAATGAATGCCAGCAGGAAAGCCAGCAGGGGCGCTTCCAGGAAATTGATCGCCAGGTACTGGGCATCACTCAGTTTCTTCAGGAGATCCCTGGTGAAGAACACCCCGAACTGCTTCAGCCACCCCGGCACCCTGAAGGAAATGGCGGGAAGGTCATCCCTGTTGGCAGGCTCCGGCTCCTCTTCCCTGAACTGTTCCCTGAAGTATTCGCCCCATTCCCGCGGGGAGATCCTGCGGGTGTGGGTCATTTTCCCGTATTCATCCAGCACGCTGGTCTCCACAATGTTGAATACCTGTTCCGGGTTCACGTTCCCGCAGGTGGGACACTCGCTTTCGTTCCAGTCGGCATGCTGCATCCTGGATTTGAAATACATGATCGAATCGATGGGGTTCCCGTTGTAGATCAGGTATCCTCCCGTATCCAGGATGAGCAGCCTGTCGAACATCTTGAAGATGTCCGAAGAAGGCTGGTGGATCACCACGAATACAAGCTTTCCCTTGAAGGAGAGTTCCTTCAGTAAATCCAGGATGTTCTCGCTGTCCCGGCTGGACAGTCCCGAAGTGGGTTCGTCCAGAAAGAGCACGGCGGGCTCCCTGATCAGTTCCAGGGCGATGTTGAGGCGCTTGCGCTGGCCGCCGCTGATCTTTTTGTTCAGGGGTGTGCCCACCTGGATGTCCCGGATCTCGAACAGTCCCAGGTTGCTCAGCACACGGCTGACCGTCTCCTTCAGCTGATCCTCGCTGTAATCGTCAAAACAGAGCTTCGCATTGTAGTACAGGTTCTGGTAAACGGACAGCTCTTCGATCAGCAAATCGTCCTGGGACACATACCCGATGATCCCTTCGATGTCGGGATCACCGCTGTGGATATCAATCCCGTTGATGCGCACTTCTCCGCTGGTGGGCCTGCTGGACCCGTTGAGTACATTGAGCAGGGTGGATTTTCCCGCGCCGCTGGCACCCATGATCCCCACCAGTCGACCGGACCTCTCCGAGAATCCCACGTCGTGCAGACCCACCGCACCGCTCCTGAACCGGTAGCTAAGGTGACTGGCCTCGAAGACGATCTTCGATTTCACCATGTCCCCCACGAACAGCGCTACCACATCGCTGTAATAGACCGGTTCGATTTGCTGGTTCCTCAGGGATGACCCGGTGGTCAGGGGATAGGCCTTGTAAGGCTCCAGCAGCTGTCCGTTCATGTACAGTTCGGCCTGGCCCGCGTATTTCACAAAGTAGAGATTGGCAGACCGGATGTGGATGAAACGGATCTGCCCCACCAGGTTCTCCCTGTGGATGTGCTTTTGTTTTTTACCCCCCGGAGTCTCTTTCCCGCCGGTCACCACCAGGAAGTCCGGATGATTTTTCAATGCATTGTCAGAGAGGACAAAATCCCTGATCAGGTCATAGTCCTCACCCGGGATGTGGAAGGTGTCTGCCACCGTGTTGACGAACTCCATCTCCTGCTTGCTGATCTCCTGGGTTTCCGATTTGATGAACTCCAGCAGCTGGAAGACCACAATGATCTTCTGCGGCTGTGCAAGCTCTTCATTGATCGCCGTGCAGATCTTCAGCACCCTGACCGAGAGCCTTGCCAGAAGGCTGTGTTTCCTGGTCACCTTCTCCTCTTCCTCCTCCACGTGTTTCCGGTAAAATCCGTCGAAGACATCCAGGTATGCATCCACGAGTTCCTGGTTCAGCTGTCGTTTCAGGAAGGACTCCACCACGGGGCGGCGGTCGGAGGTGTCACCTTTGGGCCGGGCAATGATGGCGAACAGCTGCATCAAGGCTTTCAGGATCTCTTCGCTCATACCGGTGACGGATTAACAGAATATCCGAATATAGCAATAAATTGGATACCTTTCCTACGTGAATCGGGGTCCTGAGGTTTCAGGGATCCGTACCGGAATTTTTGTGGAGCCCGGGGTGTCCCCGCCGGAACCAGCCCCAGTC
>DSDZ01000375.1 GCA_011048475.1 Bacteroides sp.
CCTGATGGGCATGCGGGATGAAGCACTGCCGGTCATGGAGATGATCGCTTCCAGGCTGTCGGGCGAACGTTGGATGAGTACCCAGACCACCGCATATGCCCTGGTAGCCATCGCAAAATTCACGGGTGGCGTCAAAAGCGGGAAAACACTGAAATTCTCCTATGCATTTGACCGGTCGGAAACCGTGCAGGCGGAAACCGGTTTGCATATTGCCCGGATCGATCTGGATCCGGGAGGTGCTGCCGGGGGAAACCTGAAAGTAACCAATCGCAGCGACGGAATGATGTATGTGCGGATCATCCAGCGGGGTACGCCCGTACCCGGCAGTGAAGCGCCAATCAGTCAGCATCTTTCGGTGCAGGCGGATTATACGGATATGGAGGGGAACCGCATTGAAATCGAGGATCTTTACCAGGGTACCGATTTCCTTGCCGTATACAGCATATCCAATCCGGGTACGGCAGGTCATCTGGAGAATCTGGCTCTCACGACCATTTTTCCATCGGGGTGGGAGATCCACCAGGAACGGATGTTCCAAACCCTGGGTGAGTCGGAACCTTTCGAGTACCGGGATTACAGGGATGACCGGGTCATGACTTACTTCAGCCTTCCTCCGGGCAGGTCTGTTTCCTATACAGTGCGCCTGAATGCAGCCTACATGGGAAGGTTCTACCTGCCTTTTGTGCAGGCAGAAGAATTATACAGAAATGATATTCAGGTGCTTATTCCCGGAAAGTGGATCGAAATAAAACGTATGGAATAGGAAAAGGGACCATCGTCGTATTTCTGTTAAGGTACTGGAGGATCCTGATAACGGTTGCCTTTGCAGGAACCCTCTTCTGGATCATGATACCCCGTTCGCTGTTCAGCGACCCCCTGTCAACGGTTGTGTACGACAGGAACGAAACGCTTCTGGGGGCAAGGATAGCAGCTGACGGACAGTGGAGGTTCCCATGGGAGGATTCATTGCCGCCGAAGTACAAACAGGCACTGATCCAATACGAGGACCGCCATTTTTATGCACATCCGGGTATTTATCCGCCCAGCATCCTGCGTGCATTGTATCAGAATATCCGGCAGGGGAAAGTTGTCAGCGGGGGCAGCACCCTGACCATGCAGGTCATGCGCATGGCCCGAAAGGACAGGGACAGGAATATCCTGCAGAAAATCATAGAATCTGTCCTGGCCGTCCGGCTGGAACTGACCGCTTCCAAGGATGAGATCCTGCTGGCCTATGCTTCCAATGCACCTTTCGGCGGCAACGTCGTGGGTCTGGAGGCTGCATCGTGGAGGTACTTCGGGACCGGTCCCCACAACCTGTCCTGGGCCGAATCGGCACTGCTGGCCGTACTTCCCAATGCCCCGTCCCTGATCCACCCCGGCAGGAACAGGGAACAGCTGAAGGAGAAGAGGGATCGGCTGCTCCGGAACTTGTATGCGGAAGGGATCATCGACAGTCTGACCTGCGAAATGGCGAGCAAAGAACCCGTTCCCGGTCAGCCCCTTCCGCTGCCGGACCATGCAGCCCATCTCACGGATCATTTTTTGATGCGTGATCCGGGGAAGAAAATCAGAACCACCCTGCGTGCTGATCTGCAGACGGGCGTCGTCGAGCTGGTTGAAATCCATCACCGGAAGCTGAGCCGGAACCAGGTACATAACCTCGCCTGCCTGGTCATGGAGGTGGAATCGGGTAATGTACTGGCTTACGTGGGCAATACACGACCGGAAGGAAATGCGTTTCACGAGAATCATGTGGATGTGATCAGGGCTGCCAGAAGCACGGGAAGTATTCTCAAACCGTTCCTTTTTGCGGCGATGCTCGACAGGGGATTGATCCTGCCCGGGACGCTGGTCCCCGATATCCCACTGCAGTATGACGGTTATTCTCCGAAGAATTATGAACGGGGTTACGAAGGCGCGGTTCCCGCCTATCAGGCCCTGGAGCGTTCTCTCAACGTCCCATCCGTCGTCATGCTGGAAAAATACGGGGTACAATTATTCCTCGGTCTGCTGAATAATCTTGGTTTTACCACTTTTGACAAAACTTCCTCCCATTACGGTTTATCGCTGATCCTGGGCGGCGGGGAGACTTCCCTGTGGGAACTGGCAGGAGCCTATGGTTCCCTGGCCAGGATACTGAACCATTACAATATAACGGATGGCCGTTATGATCCGTCCGATCTCCACATGCCCCGCCTCCGGGAGGAAAGTCAATCCGGGACCAGGCAGATCAATATCCGGGAAGAGGGAGTTCTTTCGGCGGGGTCCATCTATCTGACATTTGAATCATTACTAAAGGTAAACAGACCAAATGAGTTATTTAAGTGGTTTTTAATGGATTCTTCATCACCCATAGCCTGGAAGACGGGGACCAGTTTCGGATTCCGGGATGCCTGGGCTGTGGGCCTCACTCCCGAATACCTGGTGGCAGTATGGGCGGGGAATGCAGACGGTGAGGGAAGATCGGGACTTACGGGTCTCTCCTCCGCAGCGCCGCTGATGTTTGATCTGTTTGATTTGCTGCCGGGGACTAGCTGGTTCGGTCAGCCTTCGGATGACCTGCGAAAAGTGGTTGTCTGCAGAAAAAGCGGGTACCTGGCTGGCCCCCGCTGCCCGGAAGTGGATACCACGGAGGTGAGTCCCGCCGGGATGCATTCGGATGTCTGTCCCTTCCACAGGCTGGTTCACCTCAGCGGGGACGGTGCATTC
>DSDZ01000220.1 GCA_011048475.1 Bacteroides sp.
CGGCAATAACAGGGCAATCAGGATGATGATCACGCTGGTGGGTTCCAGCATTGATTTGAAAAGTCTTAAGATTGGCTCCATGATAGAATTGGTTACTATTTCAGAACTGCTTTCCTGTTTGATTTGTGCACGCTATCTCCCTTACCGTTGATGATGCTTCTGATCAGGCTGTCCTCATTGCCATTCAGCCAGAAAGTGAATTTTTGGTGTATGCTGCTTTCCAGGGCAACGGGAGTTTCGATGGCTCGATCCACAATCACGGGAGCCTCGTAAAAGACGCAGTAAACACCCACCCCCCAGGCTTCATGGGTCTGCACATGATCGGCCACCTTGTAGGAGGCGAATCCCCCGGTGGTACCGTGTTTCCATGATTCGACGGCGGGTGGATCATAGGGCATTTCGCTTTGGTACAGGTAAACGCGGCCTCCGTTACCGTTCCAGAGGGTCTGGTATCCCTGGTGATGCTCGTTGAACAGACCGTAGACGGTCACCCGGTCGCCGTTCACGATGATCCCGTTTTCAGAGAGGTTCCTGTCCCATCCGACCCCGTTCCCGTGATCGGCCCGCCAGAGCCAGATGTGGTCCAGGAAAACATCATTGCTGTTCACCTCCACGCAGGTGGTGGCGGATCCTTCGGCAGGGCCGCCCACCCGGACGAATATATCGAACAGCCAGGAGGGATAGGTGGCGTGCGGAAGGTCCGATCCCCTTTCCCCGATTTGCATCAGGACCCCGGAGTGTGCCGGTCCCGCGTCGATCAACAGACCGCTGATCGTTACAGCGTCAATGTCAGAGACCTCCATGACCGAATTACCGCTTCCGGGCACCAGGGAGGGCATTCCGAGCCCGGTGATCACAGTTCCGGGACGGGTGACCTTCAGGCTGCTTTCCAGGTTGTAGATTCCCGGGGTAAAAAGCAGGTTCATCCCGTTCTTCAAAGCCTCGTTAATGGATTCGGAATCATCCCGGTCAGGAGCTGCAATGTAGAAATCATTGATCCTGAGTGCATTCTTGTCCCCGGTCCCGTTGAACCAGGAAGGTCCAGTGGAGTTAATCCTGGTCTCCGGGACCTTCAGCCAGAGCTCCCCGTCAATGAAGGCGAGATACGGTTTTTCACGGCTGGCAGGAGTTGCCTGGAGTGATGTGTAAGGTCCTTCCGGCCAGTTGGTTTCGGGTGCATTCACGACCCCGAGGGAGAAAATGTTCCAGGCTCCCCCGGAGCACGCTTCCCACTGAGAATTCCTTGAGAACCACTGTTGCTGGGATCCGAAAATAATCTCTCCGTCCACCCTGGAATCTGCCAAAAATCCGCCGCTTGAATAGCCATTGTCATGCAGCTTCAGGTGGCCTTTCACATGGACCCTGCGCATGGGGGCAGCCTGCGAGACACCCCAGATATTGATGGAGTCCGGATCTGGGACAATGGTCAGGTTTTCCACCGACCGCCAGAAATTGGTCAGTACGTGACCTCCGCCCGGACGCCTCGAATTGGACCGAATGGCCCCCGCGATCACCACATCATCAGGCGACTCGCCCAGTCCCAGCACCTGCATGTAATAACCCACCCTGATATCCAGATGATATTCACCTGGCTTGAAAAGCAGTGCATAGCGATTTTTGCTGAATTCACCATCACGCCCGGTCTGCCTGTCAGCGATTGTGTCAATGACCTCCTGCACGCGGTCCATATCCATCCCCGGGTCAAAGAGAAAAACGTTTTCGCCGAGAACCGGGTGATGAAACAGATCGGCTTCCGGCATTTCCTGAAGGGTTATTTTGTGTTGAGCGTGTGACAGCAGAGGAGAGAACAAAAGCAGTATCATCACAGAAAACAGTAATTCAGACCTTGTATTCATAACGAATGGATTATTTGGTGATCCCGCTTGATCGCATGTTTTGCTGAAGTTAATCAATTAAACAGTTACCAGAGAAACGGAATGAATCTTTTACTGCGTTTCATATATTCACGGTACTTTTCACCGAAATATTCCACGCATTCCTTTTCGTCGAACCTGGCTGTCACCATCAGAAAGACGGACGAAAGCAGTGCGACGGGGAGCAGGACAACCGTCATGTTTTTCAGATAGATACCCCATGTCAGGAAAAGCAATGATGCGTAGAGCGGGTGCCGGATGTATTTAAAGATCCCTGTATCGATCAGTTCGGAGGTTCTTTCAAACCGATAAAGCCTTTTGTCATCTCTTTCAACTCTTTGCTTCCCAGACTTTTTCATGTGTAACACTCCGGCAGTCACAAAATATGCGGAGGCCAGCAGAAAGATCCAGGATATGATCTGTCTGATGCTGAACGGATCAACGAACCAGTACCTGTAGCTGCAAGCAAAGAGCCATATGATACACTCCCAGCTGAGGAAACGATAAAAACCATGGCTGTTTATATGGAAAAGCGTCCGCCAGGAGATGATGACAACCGGGATGCTTAAAATAACGAAGAGGATGAGTCTTACCGTTGCGGTATTTGATAACTGTTCCATGTCATCATTTTACCCGGTATAGAAATTTCACCGGCACACCTAGCTGAGGCTAATTTAATAATCAAATGCTTATCACAGCCTGAAGGTGTGTACATATTTGACCATGATGGTCCGGCTGTCCGACAGCGGTGAATAGGGAACATCCGGCAGGGGACCATTGTTAAGTACCTCATTGTATACCAGGTACAGATCGTTCCCGTCCTTTGGATTGTACC
>DSDZ01000266.1 GCA_011048475.1 Bacteroides sp.
ATTACCCGGAGGGTTGTTTCCGCAATAAAGATCAACGGATTCTCCCCTTTCTCAATCGAACCGGTCACCACCACCCGTGCACTCCTCACTGCTGATTCGCTGGTGATCCGGATACGGGTTTCACTCATTATTTCCGTAGTCACCTCCACGGGCTGGTCATTCTCATCAAAGAGATTCACCTCGATATTTTTCGTACGAAGGTTATGGACGATGTAGCGGGGGCGTCCCTCCCTCATGTAGAGATTGTCACGGGTATAGGTTTTTGTTTTTATCCGCTTTTCTGTCTGCTGTGCACGGGCATTCGCGTTGCGGTATTTATCATTGATCCCCTTCAGAAATCCCACCTTGTTATAAAGGTTAACCAGGTTAAGCTGGCCATTCAGCTGGACCGTGTTGGAATTCTTAATGGAGTTCCCCAGGTTGATGGATCCGTATTCCGGGTCATAGGGAATGATCGGTCCCACATCCCAGCCGTAGGTGCCGCCATACCGTGCATTGACGCTCACCCAATCCAGCAGGGGAATTTTATTGATCGGAAGGGTATAGGATACATTGAACTGGTGGAAATAACTGGTCGTACGGCCGAAGGAAGCGATGGCATTCCAGAGCGAATCCCGGTAGGTTTCATACGAATCCAGTTCCCGGTTCCACCGGCCCTCCGGTTCATCGATACGGGCAATATTGGTTGAGGAAAAATCAAATCGCAGGCTCCGGGTGATATCATACTTGAGGTCGAAATAGCGGTTCCAGAGAAAGTCCTTCTTGAAGGTGGGGATCACCCTGAAATTCGGATTGTTGATATTCCGTGTCTGCTTTTCCAGGTAATACCGGTCCATATCGGTCCTCAGGGAGATCTGGGATGGGGTAACATTGAAGTTGAAATCCTTGATCAGCCGCCACCAGGGGGAGCTCATCCAACCCACCGATTTGAACGGCTGCACATTCTTTGGCCTGATGGTGTAGTTATAGCTCAGGTTACCCTTCAACTTCAGGGTATTATAATACTCGAGGTTGGGATTCCGGCTGTTCATCTCGTTCATGGCGAAGCTTGCCGACCAGTTTGCCAGGCTGTAGAACCGCTTGGTCGCCCCGCTTTTATTCATCCGGATATTGGTGAGGGCAAAGGTTTTCCGTTCCACCACATCCCGTGCATTCCTGATGATTGAATCCCGATCAACCTTCGTTTCGGCTTCCTGAATGGCTTCTTTCAGCAGGATATCCGGATCCAGGGGATTGTACTCGGGATTCACCATCGCCTTTGAATATCCGACATAGACCGGCAGGTTCACACCGGCTTCCTGGTTGAAGAATTTTCCCATCTGCAGGTTCGACGAAACGTCGTACTGAATGATTTCCTCATGGGAACGTTCATTCACTTTCTGCTCGATGCTCCCAAAGCCGGGAGTGCTTGTCGAACCGGCAAACGTGACATTTCCCAGATCGGCCAGTTTGGCAGTGGCACGACCATTGGCTGCCCAGCCTCCTTTTTCATTGAAATCGGTGAGGCGCAGTTCGTTCAACCATACCTCTGCCGATTTGGGTAATCCGTCATCCGTCCGGAACACATTGTTCCCTTTCCCCGGATTTCTCACCCCGATCATGATGGTGCGTACACTGCTCATATTGGGATTTCCGGACACCGACACCCGGTTCCCCCTGTCATCCAGGATGGAATAGACCGAATTGATGGTCACCTCCGATTCCAGGTCATTCATGGCATGATTCCTGGCCTGCTTGACCTCCCTGAAGAGCTCCAGGTCAATTTCAAACCTGTTCTCTTCGGGCCACACCAATTCGCGGTCGTTCTGGCTGTCGTTATTATACTTCCCGGGGGCAGTCAGCTTAAGCGGGACCTCATACTCGTAATAGTTATCCTGGTAATCCGAACCGATCCTGATGAAAGCGGTTATTTCATCATCCTGAAGCGGTATTCCCGGAATTGCTTCCGCGTGCGCCTCCATCCTGATTTTCCTGTACTGCCTGATATCCAGTTCCGTATTTTTGTATGCGGCCCGGGCATCCCCGTCAGTCAGTTCAAGGATCTTCAATACGATGGATTGTTCGTTCAACTGCCGGAGCTGGGGTTGCATTGGATCGATCTGGCGGTTAAATCCCGGGGGCAACACGTAATTAACCGGTTCCTTCCCCGCGTTCTCCTCGATATTGACAGCTGAAATGGAAAAAGTCCCCTCCGATGGTTCATAGCCGGTCCAGGCTTCTCCGCCCTGACTGAACGGAAGGGCGTAGCGGCGCCATTCCCCCCTGACCAGGTCCAGCTTGGCAAATCTCAGGTAAGTGCTGTCACTGAAATTGGTCAGGAACATCCGCATGAACCGGATCGATTTGAAATCGGATATATCCCCTACCGTCCCTTCATAATCGTGTATGGGAATCCTGAACTGGTACCAGGTCACGTCGGCCGTGGTTCCATTCACATAGTTAACCCTGTCGACCACCTTATCGACGATAAAGTTGCGCCCGACCTCCAGTTCCTCCGGGCGCAGGTCCACACGGTAAAAGAAGTAACTCTCATTCTCGCTCAGGGTATTGTCGCGGTTAATATCTTCGATATCGGGAAGCGAGGTTCCCGATGTGGGATAGGATTCAGGATTGTAAAGATCGCTCGGCGAGTTGCCCTCATGGCTGTTATAATTCTTGTAGCGGCTGAGAATATCCAGCTTTTGTCCGTCGTAATCCGATCCCCTGTA
>DSDZ01000467.1 GCA_011048475.1 Bacteroides sp.
GCATCACATAGATCCCGGCAGGAAGCGATCCCGACAGGTGTCCCGAAGGGGACAGCTCCGCACGGTGCTCCCCGGCAGAGGTAGGAAGCTCGTACCATTGTGCGGCCAGGATCCCGTTCATGTGATAGAGCCTTGCCAGTACGGGCGATGGCCTTTCCAGGCGGTACTCCAGGTGAAAACTGCCTGACACCGGGGAGTAAAATGCCCTGAACGGAATGCCGGGTGCCGGCACCTCTTCCAGGGAAGTGATGAAATCCTGGAAGGTGCCTTCATATAACCTGCATGCGCCGCTCCCAGTTCCGAACCACACGGAGCCGTCCAGGTCGAAACCGATGTCGTGGACCGTGTCGTTCAACAGCCCTTCAGCCGTGGTATAGGAGGTCCATATTCCCTCCCGCAGGTGAGAGACACCCCCAAAGGTACCGAACCAGAGTGAGCCGTCGGGATCTTCGGCGATGGAGATCACATCATCATCCACCAGTCCGTCAGCGGTGGTGAGCAGTCCCCAGTTCGCCTTGGCAAAATATCCCGTGTGGGTTTCCACACCCACATCGGTCCCGAAATATTGCATCGCCATCCCTTTCACCTTGACGCACCTGATGTCCTCAGAATACGGAGTGATCCCGTACCCTCCTGACCAGCTGGACGCTCCGGTGATCCCGTCCACATCCGAGATGAACCTGCCGATGCCCCCGCTCTGAGCCGCATAGAGGGTATCGTTGTACATCTCCAACTGGCGCACAGGGGCATTCAGCATGCTGTTGTAATACCTCAGGAAAACAATCGAATCCATGATCCCATCGTGGAACCAGGTGATCCCGCCCGACGACCCGAAGAACTTCCCCTGGCGGGAATCCACGGCAATGTCTGCCACATCATTGTCCAGGAGTCCGTCCCCGGTCGTGTAGGATACGGATCCGGTCACGCCGCCTGCATCGAAGTGCAGCAGGGAAACACCGCCGTTTGTGGCCACCCAGAGCCCCGGACCCGATCCGGTTTCTTCGAAGGTGATCGCGTTGACCCGGTTTCCGGGAAGGTGGTCCGCACCGGTATAGTAATGCCGGGAGAAGCCATCATACCTGCAGAGACCTTTGCTGGTCCCCAGCCATTTCACCCCGTGACTGTCCACAAAGACGGCCCGCACAATAAATGGCTCCCCACTGAAGTATTTCATACTCTGCCGGTCCTGGTTGCGGGTGGTCACGGCCAGTCCCGATAAAAACATGAACATCAGCATGTAGCGGAAACCCTTCATCGCCGCATCACTGTTTATGGATCACCAGTGAATGGTTCCCGCCCCCGGCACTGAGTTGTACGATATATGATCCTTCGGGCATCCCTGAAAGATCAATGGTTGCAACACCTGCTCCTCCTGCCAGTCTGGCCTGCTGACTGACCAGGCACCGGGTCCCTGCCATATTGTACACCTGTACCAGTCCCTCGCCTGTATAACCTGAAGCCAGTTTCATGTCCAGGTACAGGAGATCGCCGGCAGGATTGGGATAAGCGTGAAATCCCGGCTCTACCGTTTCACGGGAGATCCCGGTGATGTTGGTGGTCACTTTGAATGCAACGCTGGCTTCAAATTCCCCGTCAGAGGCGGTGACGGTCACATCCGCTTCTCCGGTATACGAGGCGGAAGCATTGACGATCAGTGCGTTTTCAGTAACACCAAAGGTGAGGGATACCTCTTCGCATTCCACGGCATATGTGAGCGCATCCCCGTCCGGATCGCTGAACACATCCTGCAGGTTGTCATGGACGATCAGGTCGGTGTTCAGCTCCGTGATTTCGTAATCGGCAATGGAGCCGCTTACCTCCACCGCATGGTTCACCATGGAACCGGAACTGGTCAGCCGTATCCTGCCGAACCCATCTGCATTTTCCCAGTGGCTGTTGAACTCCTCCTGGGGCACCCAGACCGATCCGAAGAAATTGTCCCTCGTCCCGTCCGGTGCGTCGTTGTCGCAGTAAGCCAGGCTCAGCCCGATCTCCTTGTCCCCGGTCAGGGTTGCCCTGGAGGCTTCGGGATCTGCGGGATCATAGGTGTCATTGTAGAGCGCCATCGAAAACTCATATAAGTACCTGTTCCCCACCTTTTTCATCGCAAGCCCGGGGAAGTGGTCCGCGTAATCCCTGATGGTCCAGTTACCGCCCAGGTCGCATGCGTGGAAGGAGGTGGTGATCTCTCCTTCTGAAGGTGCATTCACCGCCAGGTGGTACGCAAAGGCATTCTCATCCAGCGTATGGGCACCCCCCGAGGCATCCTCATCCAGGAAGACCTCCACGATATCAAAGTTGTAATACCCGTCATTGGGGAACACATAACCGTCCACAAAGGCATCATCGGTGATCTCCACGTAGAGATACACAAGGTTCTCTGCGGCTGACCAGCATGCCTTGAACCGTCCGAAAAAGTCAGCCGAGTCGATTTCAAGTCCCCAGGGGATCCAGGTCTGGTCGATCCCATACCACTGCGCCTCCTCCCAGCAGGCATCCGACGCATCGCCGTCGATCACCGGGACGGTTTCAGCCTCCAGCGCTGCCACCGCATTATTGACCAGCGATTTGGGACCGATCAGTTCAATCCCGTAATCGTAGCCCAGGTTCCTGGAATATTGTTTGTCCGCCGCATTGTTCCAGTGTTCGTGCACACCCATGCTTCCCATGGGGGTTCCGTCCCCTTCCGGATCATAGATGA
>DSDZ01000279.1 GCA_011048475.1 Bacteroides sp.
GGTCCCCGAGATCCCGAAACCGGGTGAGACCGTACTGGGAAGTGATTTTCAGACTTTTCCCGGAGGGAAAGGGGCAAATCAGGCCGTGGCGGCCGCCCGTGCAGGAGGTGAGGTCATATTCGTCGCAGCAGTGGGAGATGATCCCTACGGATCGGAGGCGGTGAAGGGATATATGAGGGACCGGATCAACTGTGAGGATATCAAGGTGTGCAGGGATACCCCCTCCGGAATAGCCCTGATCAATGTAAGTGAAAAAGGAGAGAATGCAATTTCGGTGGCGCCCGGGGCCAATTATCAGCTATACCCGGATGACCTGGACGAGGCTGAGGAGGCCTTTGCTGAAGCCGACCTGATGCTCATTCAGCTGGAAATCCCCATGAATACTGTCCTGAAAGCAGTGGAACTTTGTGAAGCGTTTGAAACCAGGGTGATCCTCAATCCCGCCCCCGCAGCGGACCTCCCTCAAGCGATCCTGCAGAGGACCGATATCATCACGCCGAACGAGCAGGAGGCAGAACGCCTGACAGGTATCCGGATCAGGGATGAGAAGGGAGCCCGGGAAGCAGCCGAATGGCTGCACCGGAAAGGAATCGGTACAGTTATCATCACCATGGGGGCCAGGGGTGCCTTCCTTTCGGATCAGGCCCTCGGGATCGGGAAGATGGTCCCGGGATTCAAAACGGATACCGTGGATACCACCGCGGCAGGGGATGTGTTCAACGGTCAGCTCGCGGTGGCCCTTTCGGAGGGACGGCCACTGGAAGAATCCGTCGGACTGGCCCATGCTGCCGCCGCGCTTTCCGTTCAGAAATCCGGAGCCCAGAGTTCCATCCCAGCAAGAAACGAAACCGATCAATTCTTTTATGAGAGAGAAGGAAGACAAGCACATAATACAAATACTTAAACTGATCCATTATGAACCGATTTAAACTTATCCTTTCCAGGTCTTTGGTGATCCTTGCCTTGCTTGGAGGGATTCTTTGTTCCGGCTGTCAGTCCGGACAACCTTCCCGGTTCACACTTTCCAAAGAGGTGCTCATGGACAAAATAAGGGGAGGCTGGGCCGGCCAGGTCATCGGATGTACCTATGGCGGTCCCACCGAGTTCAATTTCAAAGGGACCATGATCCAGGACTATGTACCCGTTCCGTGGGACAGTACCCGGATGGAGTGGTATTACAGAAATGCCCCCGGCCTGTATGATGACATTTACATGGACCTCACTTTTGTAGAGGTTTTCGAAAGAGAGGGACTGAATGCACCGGCCTCCTCGCACGCCCGTGCATTTGCCCATGCCGAATACAGCCTCTGGCATGCCAACCAGGCAGCCCGTTACAACATCCTGCACGGACTGGAGCCTCCCGCTTCCGGTTACTGGGAAAACAATCCCCATGCGGATGACATCGACTTCCAGATCGAGGCTGATTTTGCCGGGTTGATGAATCCCGGAATGGTCAATTCAGCTTCCGGGATCTGCGACCGGGTGGGGCACATCATGAACTACGGGGACGGATGGTATGGCGGGGTGTACGTGGCAGCCATGTATTCCCTGGCATTCCATACAGACGACATGGAATTCCTGGTCAACGAAGCTTTAAAGACCATCCCCCGGGAGAGTGAATTCTATCAGTGCATCGCGGATGTGATCGGCTGGTTCCATATGTATCCGGACGACTGGAAGAAAACCTGGTTCGAGACAGAGAGGAAATGGTCCTCCGATGTGGGATGTCCGGACGGGGTCTTCGAGGCGTTCAACATCGATGCCAAGATCAACGCGGCCTATATCGTGATCGGTTTGCTGTACGGGGAGGGTGATTTCGGAAAAACAGTGGATATCAGTACCCGGTGCGGACAGGATTCCGATTGCAATCCTGCCAGCGCAGGGGGTATCCTGGGTACCGTCCTGGGTTACGACCGGATCCCCGGTTACTGGAAACAGGGGCTTGACAGGGTGGAGGACCTGGATTTCAGGTACACCACCATCTCCCTCAATGACGTGTACGACATGAGTTACCGACATGCGCTTCAGATGATCAATCAGAACGGGGGCGAGGTGCTGGAGGATGAGGTGATCATCCCGCTTGAGGAACCGGTTCCGGTAAGGTTTGAAAAGGGTTTTGAGGGACATTTCCCGGTGGGAAAAATCGATGTGGCATGGGGCTCGAACAGGCTCCTCCCGGAAGGTCCCGCAGCATACACATTCTCCTTTGAAGGAAAGGGTTTCGTGGTGAAGGGAGGGGTGCAAAAGGAGAACCCGTCACTGGAGGACAGGGTGCTGGTGGTGGAGGTGTTTATCGACGGTGAGCTGCATGAAGAGGCTTTGCTTCCCACTTTGCATCGGACACGGAGACACGACCTGACATGGAAATATAACCTGGCCGATAAGCCGCATGAAGTGAAGCTCCGCTGGAAAAATCCGCAGGAGGGTTATTTTGTACAGATGGATAGGATCCTGGTCTATGGCCCGGAACCCGCGGACCACACCTATTAAAACATACCCATTGATCCAGTTTTTCAAAACACCATTTTGCCCGGTCCTCTTATCCGCGATGCTCATCATGACCACCTTCTTTCCCTGGCTCCGGGGACTGCATGCCCAGAATCCCATTGTGCCGCCGGGGATCTATATGGCAGATCCCACCGCACGGGTATGGGATGACGGCAGGCTCTATATCTACGGTTCCGTGGATGAGAGCACAGA
>DSDZ01000190.1 GCA_011048475.1 Bacteroides sp.
GGAAATGGATTGCTTTCAATGCTGAACCTGGTAAATCAACCTCCTCAACATCCATTTATGTCATACCTTCTGGGGGAGGTAATCCTCAAAAAGTACAGGTACCTTCACACTATTGCGGCTGGCCTTCAGAATTCCGGCTGAGTTTATCTCCTGACGGTAAGACTCTGGCTTATGCATCCGGATGGGTGGACTATAATACCAGAACTACAAAAATATATACTATCCCTGTTAACGGAAATGAAGCCAGGGAATTAACTGAATCCGGGACCTGGGATCCGGCCTGGTCTCCTGATGGCAGCAGAATTGCATTTGTGAAATTCTCAAGGGATAATGAAAGAAATGAGTATACAGAATTGTTGGTAATTCCGGCAAAAGGCGGTTCACCAAAAAAGTTGATTGACAGGCAATTGGGACAGATCAGGGGTCCGGTATGGTCGCCTGATGGTAAAATGATCGCATATATAAAAAGGCCTTCAATGGAAAATCCAAAGGAGATCTGGCTGATCCAATTGACTGATGAAGGTGATCCGGTGGGAACACCCCGGAAAGTTGATCTGCCCATGGAATCATATCATACAATTGCCGGATGGACACCGGATAATAAAATCGGTATCCAGCTGACAAATCCCGAGTATGAGATTATTTATACCGTACCAGCAGCCGGAGGCATTGCAACTCAGGTCACTCCACAGGGATGGACTTCGTATCCAAAATGGAGCCCTGATGGAAAGAGGATATTTTACCGGGGTGCCGGATCAATTATCTCAGTTCCTTCCCAGGGTGGAGCTGTTGATACAATTCAAATCGATTCTGAATTTGTTACCGGTACAGCAGCGCCCGGTTCCGGGAATGAGATCTCACCTGACGGAAAGACAATTGTTTTTGCAGGTATGAAGAATTTCTATGAAGAAGAAAAAAAGAACTGGGAAGTAGATATTTTTACAATGCCTGTTGAGGGAGGAAAGCCAGAACAACTTACTTCGATATCAAATGAACTCCAGGACCGTTTTCCCTGCTGGTCTCCTGACGGTCATTTCATCGCATTCATCCGCCCCGAAATAATTGATAAGAAGTTTTTTATGCACATTTATACGATTTCCAGGGATGGAGAAAACCTCACAAAAATAACAGACAGATCTGACAGCGTTGCCTGGGCTCCCATTGACTGGACACAGGATGGAAAATCAATCACCTATTTTTCAACAGACAATGCAATACGGTCCATTCCGGCGGAGGGCGGCGAATCAAAGTTCATAACTGAGATCGACAGTACCAACAGCCAGTTTGATCTGGCATGGTCACCTGACGGAACGGAACTGGCATATACTGACAAGGGCAAAATATGGATTTATGATCCCGCATCTGGCAAGACAGAAGAAGTAAAGACAGGAGTTGCAGAACATGCAACAAAGCTCGGCTGGTCTCCCGACGGTCAAAAAATTGCATTCACGGCATATGGCGGAGGAGATGCCGGATTATGGCTAATGGAAAACTTCCTGCCGCTGGAGAAGCTCGGCCCGGAAAATGTATCGCCGGCTGCTCCGTTAAAGCCCAAATTCACAAAGATCAGGATTCCCTCAAGGCTTTCATGGGCAGTGAAGTTATCACCTGACGGGAAAACACTGGCTCATATAGCTGACAAAAAATTGTGGGTGACACCATTAACGGGCAATGTTGGCCCTGACTTCCCGGGTAAACCGGTCCAGCTTATTACAGGTGATGTAGAAGTGGAATGGACAGGACTTTCCTGGTCGCGTGACGGGAAATGGATAGCATTCAATGAAAATCCTGCACCAGGAAGAAGTGATAATGATACCACAGGCCGGGAACCCATTCAGGGCATTTATGTTGTTCCGAGTGGAGGTGGTGAATCCCAAAAAGTACTTGAAAATTACCGTGATGCCCGTGTCGTCAACTACAGGATCAGTCTCTCTCCTGATGGAAAAACACTTGCACATACATCGGTTGAGAACAAGGAGCAACACATTTATCTTACCTCCGTGGATGGTGGCTCATCAACAAAGCTTTTAGAGATGCAGGCGAGGGAACCTGCCTTCTCCCCTGACGGAAAGATGATCGCTTTCGTCCAGGACAGGGGTCTGGGAAGAGATGAAGGCGATCTGGGTTTATGGACCGTGCCGGCTGCAGGAGGGTCACCGCGGTTGCTGGCGGAGGCAGGCAAGGCTTCCAGCCCTGTATGGTCTCCTGATGGGACAATGATCGCGTTTCTGGATGCTCCAAGAAGAAAAAAGATACTGATAGCAGAGATCCCCGGTGACCGAGAAGCAAAAGGGAAAGTCACAGCCATTGAAGCGCCGGATGGCACTGAAGAGGTAACGATACTGGCAGGATGGACACCTGATGATAAGATCGGTCTGCTGATAACAGCGCAAAGAGATTTTTCAATTTTCACCCTGCCTGCCGAGGGAGGTCAGGCGGCAATTGTAGATGCCAACTGCTATGCCTTTCAACCACGATGGTCACTGGATGGAAAGCAGATCATTTATGTGAAACCCCCTGAGGAAGGAGAGAACCGGTTCAGGAAAATACGACTTTTCAGTGTTCCCTCCGGAGGTGGAACCGGGAGCCCTTTACCTGAAGATTACCCCAGTCTGACTGTAAGACAACTACCCTATCAGAGCGGTAACAGGATCTCACCAGACGGTAAGATGATCGTTACATCAGCCTATATATATAC
>DSDZ01000192.1 GCA_011048475.1 Bacteroides sp.
ATCCCAGCCCCTTTTGCCTCGGCGGACAGGACCACCCGGTCCTCTTCCCAGGGAACGCGGGCCAGCTCTTCAGGATTGCCGTCCAGGGTCCTGATCAGGACCAGCGCGTCCGTCTCCCTGACCAGCTTGAAATGATGGGTGCTTCTGCGGTAGATGATCAGTCCCGCCTGCTGGTGTTCCACTGACGGAGAAAAGTCCATTTCGGTGGCAACATGCCAGGCATGGTGACAGATCCTGCGGGCGATCAGGGAGGGATTTTCAAGCCTTTCCGCCGTCTCCGGCCTTACGTCGATCTCCAGTGTCCCGTCCGCCAGCCGGTACCATTTTTCAAACGGGGTACGCAGGAAATTCCAGTGAAGGGACAGCTGCTCTCCGTTAAATTCATCCCTGGAAGGGGACGGTTCAACCGGGGTCCAGGGAAGATCGGGCCGTTCCTGCTCCAATGACAGTCTCCCCACACCCGGATTGAATACGGGCGTCGGGATTCCGTCCTGGTTCTCAAACCTGACCGGGGTCATGAAGGTTTCCCGGGCAAGCAGCGTGTAGCCGTCCATCCTCCGTTTGCCCAGCATGAGTGACCACCACTCACCCTGCTGCGTTTCGATCAGATCGGCATGTCCCACCGCATATACGGGGAAATCCTTCCCCAGGTGCCGGTGGGTAAGCACCGGGTTCACATGATACGGGATGTAAGGGCCCCACAGGCTGTCGCTGTGGTGCATGGTCACGCTGTGATGGAAATCAGTCCCCCCCTCTGCCACCATCAGCATGTAGGTGCCGTTGATCTTATACAGGTGCGGTCCTTCTGCCCACACCGCATTGGAAGCATGACCGTGGGTGAGCTGTGCGCGCCTGCCCACCAGTTTCTGCTGTGCAAGGTCCAGTTCCTGCATCCAGGCACCCTGCTGGTCCGGCCAGTCCTGTTCGCCGGTCAGGTTGCCATGCCCCACATAGTAACAGCGGCCGTCATCGTCCCAGAACAGCGACGGGTCGATCCCGGGGGAGTGGAGCCATACCGGGTCCGACCATGGACCGGCCGGATTCGTTGCGGTGATATAGAAATTGCCGTTGCAGTCCACGCAGGTGTTGATGATATAAAAGAGCCCGTCGTGGTAACGGATGGTGGGAGCGAACACCCCCCTTGAATCACCCAGTCCCTCGGGAAGATCCACCTGGCCGGGGCGGGTGATCCCGTACCCGATCAGCTCCCAGTTCACCAGGTCCCTGCTGTGGTGGACGGGCAGGCCGGGAAACCACTCAAAGGAGGAATTGACCAGGTAATAGTCATCTCCGACCCGGCAGACAGATGGGTCCGGATAGAACCCGGGGAGGACCGGGTTCCGGAAGTTGCCGGGGACCTGCTGGGCGTTTGCGGAGAATGCGGTGAAAATTCCCGCACACAGGAGTACCCGCCTCAGTCTGCGGGTGACCGCGCTTAATTGGATGTGAACTGTTTTCATGGAAGGTATGATTTATCAAAGACGAACATTTTGAGCCAGCCTCAGGATGTCATATATGCAAAATATGAAAAAACGGACGGAATCCATTATTTTTGATAAAAACAAACCCGCTCAGCGAATCTTACTATCCGCTGTTGATCACCCGGATCTTTCCATCCTTCCGGAAGGAATATTCGGCGGTCACTCCTTCGAGTCCCTTTTCAAACGAGTGCGGAAACCTGGCAATCTCATACCATCTTCCCAGATACTTGTAAATATCTATCCTTCAATGTGTTAGTTAAAAAAAGCAAAGAAATTCACTGAATAATGTTAAAAAAAAGTTCATAAAAGAATACGAAATGCGGGTAACAGTGACATGTATTCCCGGAATTAACCTCAAAAGACCTCCTGAGTGCCTTTAAAGAATCATCAGATTCAGAATTAATGATTTCAAAATTTAAGTCATGGATAGTAGAATAAAGATTCTCACAATTTTATATCGAATGGAACAATTAATCTATCATGAATCTACAGGAACACCTGAGGAATTTGCTCAGAAACTTGAAATCTCCAAGCGATCCTTATACAATTATCTGAAAATTCTTAAAGATTTCGGGGCCGAGATCCGGTACAACCAGCACCGCAGAAGTTATGAATACGCCAATCAGAAACGGCTGCTTATTAAGATTGGATATAAATAAAAAAATTTTATCCACAGTGCAAGAATATTGCACTGAGAGATCATAATTTGCTTCCATTACCGGAATTCAATTCATTGATCGGCCATCTTTAAAATAAATGCTTGTTCAGTATTATATAATGTCCCTGCGGGAAACCTAAGGACGAAATACGATTAACCCATATCAAACTGTAATACAACAAATCATGAAAAAACTAATCATCTCAATTTATTTGTTAACCGGGGTTTTTGTTATCGCAAATTCTCAGATAAAAGTAGCAGAAGATAATAATGTCGGTATAGGGGTAACAGACCCGGTAAGTAAGCTGGCCGTGGGAGGTACAGGAAATACTTATAGTACACTTTATGTCGAAAATAATTCGACTATCAGCAACCAGAGAGCTGCCAACTTCTATAAAAGTGCAAGTGGAGATACAGGTAGTGATTACTCTTATTCAGTCATTGGTCATATTGTTCACAATGGTGGATATAAACTGATTGGAGGACAGTTCTCTGCTCATTCAGCAAGTACCTCTAATAACAGAACATTTGGAGTAAGAGGCATCGCAGGGAATGGATA
>DSDZ01000156.1 GCA_011048475.1 Bacteroides sp.
GTTCGGGGCGGTGCTTTTCCTGAATGCCTTCGTTTCCGGCCTTGTACTGCTTCCCTTCTTTCCGCGATACCACCGCTGGTTCGCGAAACCGGTCATATGGACGCTGGGGCTCCTTCTCGGTGCGGTGAATTTCGGGTCCATCTACTTCATCGTCCGGGCACTGAATTACACCTCGCGGACCGGTTCGGGAATCGACAGCTCGGTGGTATTCGGGATCAACAACATCGGGGTGGTGAGCCTCAGTGTACTGGCCGGACTCTGGATCTTCAGGGAACGGCTGCTCACATGGAACCAGATAGGCATCGCGCTGTCCGTGATCGCCATCCTGCTTTTTACGCTGGCCTGAATGAGTGATCTCTATAAAACCATCCAGAGTGGATCCACCGGGATCTACAGGGAAAAAGGAAGCAAATTCCTTGCTTTTGCCTCTCCCGTGGAGACGGAAGAAATGATCGGGAAACGTCTGGATGAGCTGCGGAAGCAGCACCATGACGCACGTCACCATTGTTATGCCTGGCGGCTTGGCCCCGCAATGGAGCACATCCGGGTGAATGATGACGGGGAACCTCCGGGAAGTGCGGGAAACCCCATCTTTGGCCAGATCCAGTCCAGGGGACTGACCAATGTACTGGTGGTGGTGGTCCGGTACTTCGGGGGCACCCTGCTCGGCATGGGGGGACTGATCAATGCATACAGGTCAGCTGCTTCAAACGCACTGGACCGGGCAAAGATCGTCCAGAAAAAAGTATATACCCGGCTCAGGATGGATTTTGGATACGGACAGATGAACAACGTCATGAAAATTCTGAAGAAAAACAGGTTGAAGCCGTATGACCAGCAGTTCGACCTGGATTGTTCCCTCCGGGTGAATGTTTGGATCAGGGAGGCATCCGGCGTGGCAAAGGAGCTCTCTCTGATTGAGGGATGCAGCGTGACGGAGGAAGAAACATGAGAAATTTTGAATTTGTTTTCAACATCCGTTCCGCCCTCCGGAGGCTGTGTTATCTTTGTGTAAGACACCGCTTCGTTGAAACCAATTCTGAACAGGATGAAAAATAAAAACCTCGTATCAATCACGGACTTTTCAAAGGAGGAATACCTGAGGATCCTTGAACTTGCCGCTGAATTTGAGATGAAGCCGAGACAGGACATTCTCCGTGGATATGTGATCTCCACATTGTTCTTCGAACCTTCCACCAGGACCCGCCTGAGTTTTGAAACGGCCATCAACGGCCTCGGGGGAAGGGTCATCGGATTCACCGATTCGGGTGCCACCAGCACCGCAAAAGGCGAGACCCTCTATGATACGATCAAGATGGTGAGTAACTATGCCGACCTGATCGTCATGCGCCATCCTCTGGAAGGAAGTGCCAAACTGGCCAGCGAAATCTCTTCCGTCCCGATCGTGAACGCAGGTGACGGAGCCAACCAGCATCCCACACAGACCCTTCTGGACATGTATTCCATTCAGAAAACCCAGGGAACCCTTGACGGCCTGAAGATCTTCATGGTGGGAGACCTCAAATACGGCCGCACCGTGCATTCACTGTTAATGGCCATGTCCAGGTTCAATACCACTTTTTATTTCATCTCCCCCGAGGAACTGATGCTTCCCGCCGTATACAAGCTCCATCTGGATAAAATGGGGCTTGAATACCATGAAGGAAAGGACCTGGCGGAGTTCCTCCCGGAGGCCGACATCATTTACATGACCCGGGTGCAGCAGGAACGGTTCACGGATCCGATCGAATACGAGCGGGTAAAGAATGCGTATGTGCTTCGCAGAAACATGCTTGAGGGCACCAGGGAAACCATGAAGGTACTCCATCCCCTGCCCAGGGTCAACGAGATCCATACCGATGTGGACGACAGTCCGCATGCCTACTATTTTCAACAGGCCAGGAACGGAGTTTTTGTCCGGATGGCGATCCTCAGTGCAATCCTCGGAGTTAAATAAATGCAACCATGAAAGACAAACAATTATCGGTAAGCGCCATCAAAGAAGGCACTGTCATCGATCATGTCCCCGCGGGGGTACTATTCAAGGTGGTCTCCATATTAAAACTGGACAAAGTGGGAACCATGATCACCATCGGGAACAACCTGGAAAGCAAAAAACTAGGACACAAGGGCATCATCAAGATCTCGAAGGTTTTTTTCGAAGACAACGAGATCAACAAGATCGCCCTGGTGGCTCCCAGCGCAAAACTCAATATCATCCGTGAATATGAGGTAGTGGAAAAGAAGGTGGTGACCATCCCCGATGAGATCGTGGGCATTGTGAAATGTGTGAACCCCAAATGCATCACAAACAATGAGAAGGTGACCACACGCTTCGATGTGGTTTCCAAGCCGGAAGTCCGGCTCCGCTGCCACTATTGCGAAAAGATCACCGACAGGGACAACATCGAGATCCTATGAGCGGGTTCGCCCTGCAGGCTTACCTGATCCGTTCATAGGCTTTCACCAGCAGCTCATCACGGCGGATCCCCCTGTAAGCCAGGTAAAGCAGGATCATGACAATCAGCGGGATCACGATCCGCCACTGGTAGATCACCTGCATCCAGTCAAATTTAGCCTTCATGAAACGGACGTAATAGTAGATCATTCCGAGTGTGCCCGCATTGAGAAGCATCAGGAACACGCAGATCCGCATCTGCCTCACCCTGTTTTTGTAAAAGAAAATATTCAGGAA
>DSDZ01000237.1 GCA_011048475.1 Bacteroides sp.
CTTTCCAGGTAGGCCTTCATCAGCTCCACGACATAACCTGCGGTCCAGCTGGTATACTTGTTGTAATCGCCCGCATCGTACCATCCCCCCCGCACATCCTTTTCCGTTTCAGGATTGTCCCGGTCGAAGAAAGACCTGCAGGCTGAATCCTGCTGCGGTCCCAGGTGACTGGCCCCGTCGGCCCAGGCCTCCCCGGCATACTGTGCCTCCTTCGGGAAGCCCGCCCGCTGGTAGAAGAAGGTCCGCATCGCCTGTTTCAGCACCTCATTAAATATATTGTACGCAATGATGAATTCACAGGAGCGCACATTCTGCTCCTCATCCAGGACGAAGTAGGTGCCCGGCGCATCCACCTGCGTGAAATCAAAATGCCAGGCCCGGTCCCCCGATGAGGGATCGGTGGCTCCGTTGTTCCATTCAGCGCACGGTGCCCTGAATACCTTCTCACCGGTGGAAGCATTGACCACCGCGTAGTAGGTCCCGGGCCGGAAGGATTCGTCCCCGTCGAAGCCGGTCTGCGGATCCCTGATCACCGCCACCTTCCTGGAGTCCGGCAGGTATCCGAACTGGTCCACGGTGATGTAACGGGAATTATCTTGTCCGGATATACTGCTGGATAGCAAAAAAAAGCAGGTAAACAGAATTGTGTTTTTCATAAACAAGTTAATGGAGTTAATAGAGCGCCGTTAGTCGTTAGTCGAACCGGAGCGAAGCGGAGCTCGCGATGGCGAAGCCGAGCAAAGTCGAGAGTCGAGAGTCGCGAGTCGTTAGAGGTTAGGTCCCTAGCTCCCCTTCCCTACATCTCCCACCCCGGGCGGTACTCCCGGTACAGGTACCGGTCCGCCTCCGGAAGGTTGGTTATCTTCATTTTTTCAGAGTCATATTCCACCCTTTCTCCGGCCCTGAGCGCCACCGCTCCCAGGAGGATCGTCTCGGTGACCGCACGGGCCCTGTCGAAATGGCCCGGTGAAGGATTGCCGCTCCGGAACGCATCGATCCACACCCGCTCGTTCCGGGTCACCTCCGTGTCAGGGGGTTCCGCACTGCCGGTGAATTCGACCATCCTGCTTTCCGGGAGGATCCTCGGCCTGTCCCCGTGAAAACTTCCCAGGATCCTGCCCTGGTCCCCCACGAACATCATCCCCTCCCGTGGTAACGCTTCGCCTGCAGCTTTCAGCTCGTCCGGAAGGAAGGGCTTCATGCCTCCGTCATACCAGAAAAGTTTAAACGGGGGCAACTCCTCCTGCTGCGGGAAGCCGAACTCCACCATGCAGGAATGGGGAAAGGCCACGTTGTTCTCTTCCTGCATGCTCACCCCATCCTCGATCCTGCAGGTGGTTGTGCCGTAAGCGGTGGCACACAGGGGGGCCGAACGGATCCCGAATTGCAGGAACAGGGGCCACAGGCTGTAATGTCCCATATCGGCGATGCTCCCCCCGCCGAAATCGTACCAGCCGCGGAATACCGCGTGGGTGTAACTGGGATGATAGGGGCGGTCGGGAACGGGACCCAGCCACATGGACCAGTCCAGGCCGTCAGGGACAGGCGGCGTTTCCACGGGGTTGGAGGTCCACTGCGGCCACACCGGGCGGTTGGACCAGTTATGGATCTCCTTCAGCTCGCCGATGGCACCCTGCCTGATCCAGTCGAGAATGGTCCGGTTACCGCTCCGTTCGCTCCATGCCAGCAGGTGGGTATTCACCCCCGTTTCGATGGCCGTGTCGATGGTCACCCTTGCCTCATGCATCCGGTTGGCGATGGGCTTATGGATCACCACATGTTTCCCTTTCTTCATGGCCGCCACAGATACCGCAGCATGCAGATGGTCCGGGGTCATCACCTTCACCGCGTCGATCCCCTTCTCCTTCTCCAGGAGTTCCCTGAAATCGATATAGGAAGCACAGCCCTTGTACCTGCCGGAGCGATGGTTTTTTGCATAGAATTTTTCCACCAGTTCCTTACCCAGGTCCCTTCCCCCGGGAATGCCGGCCAGCCCCGCACCCCAGTCAGGGTCCTCCAGCGCCTCCCGCACCGTGTTCCGGATGCCGTAACGGGACCAGTCCACATAATCGGTGGTGAACCGGTTCGGATCGCAGACGGAGGTGACCTGTACATCGGGGAACTGCAGCAGATCGGCCAGTTCACGGATGCCCTGGGTCCCGCACCCGATGTAGGCGATGTTCATTCTGTCGCTGGGAGCGACCCGGCCGGACCGGCCGAGCACGTGTCCCGGGACTACGGTGAATGCCGCGGCTGCCGCGGTTGTACCGACAAATTCCCTTCGGGAGATCTTGTTTCGTGGTTTCATGGATGCCGTTTTACATTTGATTCTCAAGATATGAAATATATTGCATTTGAGAGGCCATGTTGCGGAAGGGATAATGCAACAGATTGCATCCGGGTGGTCATAAATCTTCATTATTCCTCAACATCCTCATTAACTGATTATTAACAGAGGAAGACCAGCCTGCCTCAACTTATTTTTATTAAAAATTAAAGGGCGCAGGTCAATCTTGCCGGGGTTTTGCTCTTGCACATTGAAAAAATTTCATATATTGGTCTCTCACCTTATTTATTTTGGAAATTTTAACCAATGTTTAACTAAATTAATCACTATGAGGCTAAAACTACTACTTGTAATGCTGCTTGTGTCCTCAGGCATGCTGATTGCCCAGGATACGATCAAGA
>DSDZ01000400.1 GCA_011048475.1 Bacteroides sp.
GGCCATGGACCGTTTCCGAGACATGGATCTTTCCAGAAGCTTCAGGGCAGATGACCAGTCCCTTCCCCAGCCACCCCCGGAGAAAATACAGCAGATCCTCAAGGAACTGGACAAGGAGGGGGAAAGCAACCTGGGCTGCGGAGCCTGCGGATATGCAAGCTGCAGGGATTTCGCCACGGCCATCGCCCAGGGGCTTGCCATCCCGGAAATGTGCAACACCTTCGCCATCCGTAACCGCCAGGATCATATCAGATCGCTGAAGATCAGCAATGAGAAACTGGCCCAGACCCAGGAAGCGCTCAGGAAATCGGAACGGATCGCACAACGGGAGAAAGAAGCTGCCAGGGAAGCCACCGAGATCGTCAGGCGTATGCTTCATAAACTGCCATCCATGGTGGTGATCTGTGACCAGAACCTGAAGATCCTTCAGACCAATCACAGTTTCATCGAACTGCTGGGAGAGGAAGCCAGTGAGATCAATGAAGTTGTTCCGGGTCTGGCCGGGGCCGATCTGAAAACCCTTCTGCCCTATCATTTTTATAATCTTTTCACCTATGTACTGACCCACAACGAATCGATCACGAACCGGGATATCAATTTTGAGGACAAGATTCTGAATGTAAGCATTTTCGTGATTGAGAAAGAGAAAATCGTCGGAGCCGTGATCCGGGACATGTCCGCCCCGGAAGTACAGAAAGAGGAAGTGGTTAAGCGGCTCACCGAAGTCATCGACAAGAACCTGGGCCTGGTGCAGCAGATCGGATTCATACTCGGGGAAGGAGCATCCGAAACGGAGCGCATGCTCAATTCGATCATTGAATCCTACAAATCCCGCAGGGACTTGAAAGAGGAATGAACGAAAAATTCTATATAGAGGTCGCACTTGAGCAGCGGAACTGCGGGAGCGAGCGGATTTGCGGGGACGTGTTCATCAGCCGGAAGATCAAGGAAGAAAACCGCACCCTTGCAGTCCTTTCTGACGGTATGGGACACGGGGTGAAAGCCAATGTCCTGGCAACGCTGACCGCCACCATGGCTGTCAACTTCACCAGGGAACACAAATCGGTGGAAAAGATCGCCGAAATGATCATGAATACCCTCCCTGTCTGCAGCGAACGCCACATGAGCTATTCGACCTTCACCATCGTGGATATCGAACACGACGGGCTGACAACCATCCTGGAATATGATAACCCGCAGAGTATCATTCTCAGAAACAACAAACCTTTTCATCCCAACTGGAACTGCCTGATCCTGCACAGTGAAAAAAATGCGGGGAAAGAAATACTTTCCTGCCAGTTCCGGCCCATGAAGGAAGACCGCATCATCTTCTGCAGCGACGGGGTAGCCCAGTCAGGGCTGGGAACCGAAAAATACCCCCTGGGATGGGGAAGGGATAAGATCGAAGCATATGCCATCCGTCTCATCGGGAACAGCCCCAGGATCTCCGCTGCCAGACTCGCAACCAAGATCGTCCAGATGGCTCACAGGAATGATGATTTTCATCCCGGGGATGATATCAGCTGTGCTGTAATCTATTTCAGGCAGCCGAGACAACTCATGATCGTCACCGGTCCCCCGTATGAGAAGGAAAATGACAGGGAACTCGCTGAAGCCGTGAAGGGCTTCCGTGGAAAGAAGGTGATCTGCGGAGCAACCACTGCGGATATTATCGCACGCGAGCTGAATGCGGAGATTGAAGATTCCCTGGAATTTGAAGATCCCGAATTGCCTCCCCTTTCCCGCATGGAAGGAATTGACCTGGTAACCGAAGGGATCCTGACCCTTACCAAGGTGACCCGGCTTCTGAAGGAGCACTCCCCTTCCTATGTACCCGGAAAGGGACCTGCAGACCGCATCGTCAGGCTGGTCAAAGAAAGTGACGAGATTCATTTCATCATCGGCACCAGGATCAACATTGCCCACCAGGATCCCAATCTCCCCGTGGAACTGGAAATGCGCAGAACGGTTGTGAAAAGAATGGCCAGGTTGCTGGAGGAAAAATTCCTCAAGGAGGTCGCGATACGTTACATTTAGAACAAACTGTGGATCTTGTACGTATTATACTTGGCACGTTTATTGACACTACTGTACCACGCTTGCTGTCCGGTGTGAACTGACAGAATGGCTGAAAATATATGAATGAGAGGAGGATTTATTGAATGGATGGTTTTATGAACAGTATCGGCAACCTGATGATACCCATTGAGGAGGAGACAGAATATATTCCGTTGCTTTCTGAAGAAGAGGAAGAGGATCTGAAGAAGATGAATATTCCGGACGTGCTTCCGATTCTGCCCCTCAGAAATACAGTGCTTTTCCCGGGGGTGGTGATCCCCATTACCGTGGGAAGGGACAAGTCACTCCGGCTCGTACAGGAAGTATACCGGAAAAGCAAGATCCTGGGGGCGGTGGCACAGAAGGACAGTTCCATCGAAGACCCTGATTTCGAGGATATGTACAAAGTGGGCACGGTAGCCCAGATCCTGAAAATTCTCGAGATGCCCGACGGGACCACCTCCGTGATCATACAGGGAAGAAAGCGTTTTCAGATGGATGACCTGCTGACCAACAAGCCGTACCACGCTGCCAAAATCACTTCGCTGGAAGATTCCGACGTTGAACCCGACGGTGAAGCCAGGGCTGTGGCTGCAGCGCTTAAAGAGCTGGCCATTAAGATTATCAGAC
>DSDZ01000398.1 GCA_011048475.1 Bacteroides sp.
GCTCGGGGAGATCTACGATCGCTACGTGAAGCGGTGCAAGCATTTCGGGGCCATGGATTTCGATGACCTGCTCCTGCAGACCAACCTGCTTTTCAGGGACCATCCGGAGATCCTGGACCGGTACAGGGAAACCTTCGATTACCTCCTGGTGGATGAGTACCAGGACACAAACTTCTCCCAGTACCTGATCATTAAAAAGCTCTCCGAGGTGCACCGGAACATCTGTGTGGTGGGTGACGATGCCCAGAGCATCTACTCCTTCCGGGGAGCCAGGATCGAGAACATCCTTAACTTCAAGAACGATTACCCCGATTACAGGCTTTTCAAGCTGGAGCGCAACTACCGTTCCACCCAGACCATCGTGAAGGCTGCCAACAGCGTGATCCGGAAGAACCGGAAGCAGATCTCCAAAGAGGTTTATTCCGACCGGGAAAAGGGGGAACTGATCCGCGTGGTGCGGGCGGCGGACGACCGGGAGGAAGGGTTCATCGTGGCCAGTCACATTTCGGATCTCCGGTTCAGGATGCAGCTGGAATACAATGATTTTGCAGTGCTTTACAGGACCAATGCCCAGTCCAGGATCTTCGAGGAGAGCTTCCGCCGGATGAATATACCTTACAAGGTTTTCGGATCCCTCTCCTTCTACCAGCGCAAGGAGATCAAGGATCTGCTGGCCTACTTCCGGATCACGGTGAACCCGCGCGATGACGAATCCCTCAAACGGGTGATCAATTACCCGCTGCGGGGGATCGGAAAGACCACGGTGGACAGGCTGGAAACCTATGCGGGCAAGCTGAATACCGGGATCTGGACCGTTCTGACCCACCTGGACCAGGTGAACCTGGGGTTCAACAGGGGGACCCTGGCGAAGCTGAAGGGATTCACGGACCTGATCAGGGGATTCCAGGAGCAGCTGCATCGCATGGAGGCCTTCGACATGGCCTATACCATCCTGAAGGAAACGGGGATCCTGGATGACCTGAAGTCGGACCAGACCCCCGAGAACGTGAGCAGGTACGAGAACGTGGAGGAGCTGCTGAACGGGATCAGGGATTTTACGGATAACCAGGAAAACGAACGGGAGATGACCCTGGCCGATTTCCTGCAGGAGGTCACCCTGATGACCGACGCCGATATGGAAAAGGACGGGGACCTCAACAAGGTGAGCATCATGACCATTCATTCGGCCAAGGGCCTGGAATTCAAACACCTGGTGATCGCCGGGGTGGAGGAGGAGCTGTTCCCGTCGCAGATGAGCGTGGACAATCCCAATGAACTGGAGGAGGAGCGCCGGCTTTTTTATGTGGCCCTCACCCGGGCGGCCGAGTCTGCCATGATCACCTATGCTGCCACCAGGTACAGGTGGGGGATCCAGCAATTCTGCTCGCCCAGCAGGTTCATCAGGGAGATTGCCCCTGAATTCGTGGAGCTGCCCACCGGATTCCATCCCCTGCGCCACCCGGGAGGAGCGGGGAAGGAGGAGCTCCCAGAACGGGAAAAATTCGTTCCGGAAAGCTACAGGAAGATCATGCAGCGGGGGAAAGCCCCCGGCCAGGTCAGTGTGGGAGGAAGGAAACTGGTGAATGTGGACCGGGTAGCGAAGGATTTCAATCCCTCCGATACAAATCAGATCAAAGTGGGCACCAGGGTGGAGCATCCCCGTTTCGGGATCGGCGAGGTCACGGCCATCGAGGGGGAGGTCTCCAGCGCCAAAGCCACGGTCAGTTTCCCCATCGGAAAAAAACAGCTTTTGCTGAAATTTGCCAAGCTCAGGGTGTTGGAATAACATCCGGTTGCAGCCATCCAAAAAAAATAGCTACTTTTGTAAAAAACAATTCATGTCTAACGAATACGATTATAATACAAGCCGGGACAGGCTCATCCTGCCCGAATACGGCCGGAATATCCAGAAGATGGTCAACCATCTGAAGACCATTGAGGACCGCGAGGAGCGGAACAGGGCAGCCCGTACGGTCATTGCCGTCATGGGAAACCTGAATCCCCACCTCCGGGATGTGAGCGATTTCAAACACAAGCTGTGGGACCACCTGGCCATCATTTCAGATTTCGAGCTTGATATTGACTCTCCTTATGAGTTGCCGGAGAAGGGGGCCCTGGAACAGAAACCGAACAAGGTTCCCTACAACCAGCATTCCATCCGTTACAAGCACTATGGGCGGTCCATCGTGTTGATGATCGATAAGGCCGTGGAGATGGAGCCGGGAGAGGAGAAGGAGGACCTGGTCCGGATGATTGCCAACCACATGAAAAAGTCCTACCTCACCTGGAACCGGGAGGCGGTAAGCGACGAAGAGATTTTCATGGACCTGAAATCCCTTTCCGGAGGGAAACTGGAGATCAGCGGTGAACTGAAACTCCCCGAAACGCGTGATATCCTTGCAAAAAGCCGTAAAAAGAAAGTAGGAGGAGGGAAGAAGAAACAGCAGTCCTGATCCATGGGAAGGTTCATCATTGAGGGAGGGCATCGCCTGCAGGGCGAGATCACCCCGCAGGGGGCCAAGAATGAAGCCCTCCAGGTACTGTGTGCCACCCTGCTCACCGCCCAGCCCGTCACCATCCACAACCTTCCGCTGATCCAGGATGTGCTGATGCTGATCAAGCTCCTGGAAGACCTGGGCGTGGAGGTTGAGAAACTCCCGGGGAACAGCTACCGGTTCCGGGCCGCC
>DSDZ01000020.1 GCA_011048475.1 Bacteroides sp.
CGGCACGCAGTACAAAACTGGTACGGAGACCAATGATTACGGGGTGCCGGTTGCCAATTCGGCGTCACTGGCACTGATCGGTGATGCAAAGGCCATGAGCACCCGGTTTATCAAAGCGGCCTATTTCGAGAAGTACGGAGTGTCCATGTTCATCGGTATTGGCATCCCGATCCCGGTCCTGGATGAGGAAATGGCCGCCGGGGTGATGATCCGGAACGACCAGATCACCACCTGCATCCTGGATTACGGCGATCCGGCCAAACCCGAACTGGGACGTGTCACCTATGCCGAACTGCAGTCGGGGGAGATCGTACTGAACCAGAAAAAGATCCGGACGACTTCCCTTTCCAGCCTGCACAGGGCCAGGATCATCGCGGATTTGCTGAAGAAGGAAGTGGCCGAAGGCAGGTTTCTTCTCACTGAGCCAGTGGAGCTGTTTCCACACAGGGATAAATTGAATACATTGAATATCAGGTAATTTCAACCGTATTGCCATGCAGACGACAAAACAGAGAATGGTACTGACATTTCCGGCCGAAGCGACCAACGAACCCATCACCTACAACCTGATCAAGGAATACGACGTGATGATCAACATCCTGAACGCGGACGTCACCCATGGCAGGGAAGGGAACCTGCTGATCGAAATGAGCGGGAAGGAGGCAAATGTGAACGAAGCGCTCGTGTACCTGGAAAGCAAACAGATCCAGATCTCCCCGGTCGTCAAGACCATCCTGTTCAGTGAATCTCAATGTATCCATTGTGGTGCCTGTGCCTCGGTCTGTTTTTCCGGGGCGCTGGAGATGGATCCCGCCTCCAGGGAACTGGTATTCACCCCGGAAAAGTGTATTGCATGCGAACTGTGCATCAAGGCCTGTCCCCTTCAGCTGTTCGAACTCAACTTCGGCGTGAACTGACCTGACCGTGCAACCCAGGTTTTACAGGCGGGACATGAACCGGGAACGGTTCCATTTCTTCCGGACCACCCTGTTTGAATCGGACCTCTTTATCGGCGTCACTCGCGGGGATTTCCACAGGGAGATGATCCCGAGCGCGGAGGAGGAATTGCGCAGGCTGAGGCAAATCCTGACCGGTTATGCAGATGACCATCCCGGATTTTTTCACTCCCTGGAACCGCTCCCCTTTCAGGATCATGTGCCCGAAGAGATCGGTGTCATGCTGCGGTGCGGTGAACAGACCGGTACCGGTCCCATGAGTTCGGTGGCGGGACTCTTTGCCGAACGGGTGGGCCTGCGGCTGCTGCGGGAATACAATCCCGACGAGGTGGTGGTGGAGAACGGGGGTGACCTCTTTGTCCGGAACCGCTCCGACCTGTTGTCCATGATCCATGCGGGTTCGTCCGGTCTGTCCGACAGGGTGGCACTTGTACTCACACCGGGAATACGGGGCGTTTGCACCTCATCGGGGACGGTGGGTCATTCGCTGAGCTACGGTTGTGCCGATGCGGTGACGGTCATTGCAGAAAGCGCACCCCTGGCCGATGCATGGGCCACCTCCCTGGCCAACCGGGTCACCGGTCCGGAGGAGATCGAAAGGGTGCTGGAGATGGCTGGTGAGATCCCCGGGATCCTCGGATGCGCCGTGATCGCGGGCGACCGGTTCGGGATCAGGGGGCAATTTGAAGTAAAAATATTATCTTAGGGATCCTGTGAACAGCCTGATACTCGTCATCCTCTCCATGGTCGGTTACCTGCTTGCTTACAAGTACTACGGCAGGTTCATCGCCAGAAGGATATTGAAAATCACCGGACTGCAGAAGATGCCAGCCCATGAACTGGAGGACGGGGTGGATTATGTCCCCACCAGGGCACATATCGTATTTGGTCACCATTTTACCACCATCGCGGGACTCGGTCCCATCGTGGGACCGGCCATCGGGATCATCTGGGGATGGCTACCCGCTTTTCTGTGGGTATTCCTGGGCAGTATTTTTATGGGAGCCGTACACGATCTGAGCACCCTGGTTGTATCCGCCCGCAACAGGGGCAAATCCATCGGACAGATGACAGGGGAGATCATCAGTCCCTCCACCCGGTATGCGCTCCAGTTCATCATGCAGCTGCTGCTTTTCATTGTGCTGGCGGTTTTCGCCATGATTGTGGCTTCGCTTTTTGTCATGTACCCCGAATCGGTAATCCCCGTCTGGTTCCAGATCCCCGTGGCACTGTGGCTGGGCTGGCAGATCCGGAGGGGGAAAAATGACCTGGTATATTCCATCCTGGCCCTGCTGATGCTTTACGGCATGGTGCTGCTCGGGGTCCTGCTGCCCGTCTCCCTGCCGTGGGACCGGCAGACGTCGGTGGTGGCCTGGTGCATCCTGATCTTCATCTATGTCTATTTCGCATCCACCCTGCCGGTGCAGAAATTGCTGCAGCCGAGGGATTACATCAATTCGCACCAGTTGCTGGTTGCCATGATCCTGCTGGTTCTTGGAGTGGTGGTGGCACACCCCGTTATCACGGCACCGGCCATCAACCGGGCTGCATTTGATCCCGGCAGCGACGTCCCGGACCTGGCACCGCTGCTTTTTATCGTCATTGCCTGCGGTGCCATCTCTGGTTTCCATTCGCTCGCAAGTTCGGGGACCACGGTCAAACAGCTCAACCGGGAGGAGGATGCGCTGCCCGTTGGTTACGGATCCATGATCACCGAAAGCTTCCTGGC
>DSDZ01000521.1 GCA_011048475.1 Bacteroides sp.
CCGCCACAAAGATCCCGTATGCGATGCCGAACATTGCCAGGGGCACGATGAACCATTCAAAGTGGTCCGTTTTCCACTGGAACATCCCTGCCGGTCCCGACAGGATCATATAAACGATGGAGACCACCAGCAACTCCACGAAATATACCCACAATACCTTCCATCCGATGCTGTAGCTCCGTCCCGCTTCGGGGAAGAAATCATATTTTTCGCCATTCTGAATTGTTTCCATTTTTCCGCGTTTTGGTTCTGCTTACGAAAATAGGGTGCTCTCAGCCGGATTCCTTCAGACCATGGTAGTGTTCTGCAGATTTCCAACTAAAGTAGGAAGCGGGGACAAGATCTACTTTAGTTGGAATTTTTGATCCCCCTTCCGCGAAAACGTCCAATTGTTGTATCTTAACCCCTCCATTCCTGGATCATGGGAGAGCCGCTGCAACTCATACTGCTCCTGATTGCAGTCATCGCCGGAGCCATATCTGTATTTTTATCCTTCCGGCTGATGAAGCGGTATCCCCTTCCCCATGTGAACAGTTACTTTTATTACCTGGTCTTTCTGTTTATTTTCGGCGTGTACGGACTGACCGGGTCCGGGATTCTCGGGTTCACACTGACCCGGATGGGGATTGAAGAAAGAACCATCCAATCGGCCAGGCTGATTGCGGTTTTTCTGGGGATCCCCTTCCTGGTCCTTTCAAAATATATGTTGCTGAGGTCCTTTCTGGAATATTTCCGGAAAAAGATCCCTTCCCTGTTCACAATTCCTTATTTCATGGCCGGAATGGCGGCCCTGGTCCTTTACGGAGTGTTCGTGATCAGGTTCAGCCGCTTTAACCAGGGCGACGTTGCATTGCTGATCAAGCTGCAGAGATGGGTGTTTATCGGATTCCTGTTCCTGACCTACTTTGCGGGCTGGGTGCTGACCCAGTGTTTATCCAATGAAACTACATGGTTGTATGAAAAAAGGTTCATCAGGAACTTAGGCACCACTTACCTTCTTTACATGGCCATCTGCTGCAACATGTTTCTCTTCCTCAACCGGCATCCTGTCTTTCCGGTGGTATTTCTTTTCTTTTTCCTGGGCTGGCACCTGATCCCCATCCTGTTCCTGAACCTCCACCTGGGAAAGCACCATGCCCCCGCGACCAGTCTCTATCCGGATTTCGAATCAAAACTGGAAGCATTCTCCGGGAAATATGACATCTCCAACAGGGAAAGGGAAGTGGTCCAGTTGATATGTAAGGGATACACCAACCAGGAGATCAGCGAGTCCCTTTTTATTTCCCTCCAGACCGTCAAGGACCATGTCCACCACATCTTCGTGAAAACCGGTGTCAGGAACCGGGTACAGCTCACCAACCTGATCCGTTCCGCATGAAACCAATACCGGATCATAAGGAAAAGGTGCTGTCGCTGCTCAAAGCGCTGGATATACCCTTTGAGATCCATGAGCACCCGCCGGTGACAACCGTGGAGGAAGCCCTTCCTTACTGGCAGAAGATCCATGCCACTCACTGTAAAAACCTGTTTTTCAGGAACCATAAGGGGAACCGTCATTACCTCGTCATCCTCAGGCACGACAGGAGGCTGGATATCCGGGACCTGGAGCAGCGGCTGGGACAGGGAAAGATCACCTTTGCCTCACCCCGCCGGATGGAACACTACCTGGGTCTGACGGGTGGTTCCGTATCGGTGTTCGGGCTGATCAATGACACGGAGAACCATGTGCATCTTTTCATTGACGCGGGACTGGAGTCCGCTTCAAGGATCAGCTTCCATCCCAATGACAACAAGGCGACCGTGGTAATCTCCCGGGATTCCTTCCGGCGGTTCCTTGGGTGGACCGGCAACACCCACGAGTTTATCAAACTCTACGATGAATGACCCGTTATATTGAGGCAATTTTCATAAATTGCACAGAGGTAAATTGATACAGATGAATGTGACCCAAGCGAAATGGTCTATCCTGGCCGCGTCTCTCTTCATCCTCGGCCATGCCTGCAGCCTGGATCCGGATCCCGGTCCTGAACTGCCCGAGCCCATTCATTCCTATTTCATTCTTTACAACTATTTTCCGGTCTCCTACGACCTGCTGTGGGAAGTGAACGGCTATACCCTCTCGGCAGCCCATACCTATGGCGGTACGATCCTCGGATTTGTCAACCTCGACTCAGTGGCGAACGATATCTCCTTCGCCGTGAAAAATGCAGAGACGGGTGCTCTGATCACCGAAGGCAACTACCGCATGGAGGAGTACCAGTTCACCATGTTTGCGGTGATGGGCACCGAGCAGGATCCGTATATTCTCTCGGATCCGCTGGATCTGACGCCGCCTTCATCGGGCATGATCAGGATCCGGTTCATTCAGACATGCAGTAACATGGATCCTGTGGATGTGTATATCGGAGGTGCTGCCCAAGAGAGGAAGGTGGTGGACGGGATCGCGTACAGGGAGGTTTCCGGGTACCTGGAATCATCCCTGAATGATCTGATGGACAGCGTGATCGTAGCGAATCACGGAAGTGCCCCCGACACCGGCTCCGTTGCCATTTCCACCTCCGGTGCCGGAATCTTTCATCCCGACAGGGTCTACCTGGGCGTTATCGGTTATCCTGACCGGTCCGATACCACTTCGGCCAAGCTGACATTTTATGACCAGCCTGTCGAATAC
>DSDZ01000259.1 GCA_011048475.1 Bacteroides sp.
ACCGAGATCCGGTCGAACAGCTTCACGGCCAGTCCCAGGTAGAATTTCATGATCCCCCCGTCGCCTTTGTAATAAACATCCATGGCATCCCCGGTCGCGTAATCGTTGTATTCCTGCTTGATGTTGTAACCGACGCTGCTGAAAGGGACGATCCCGGCCGAAAAACCCAGGTATTTCCCGACGGAGGTGGCAAACGCGACGTGGTGGAGGTTCATGTTCCACCAGGTGTTGGAGTAGTTTTTCGTTTTGTACTGGTTATGGAAGGTGTTCGCGCCGAAGTCAAAATAGACCGAGGTGCTGTCCAGGGCTGCAAACGACGCCGGGTTGAGGTAGTTGATCCGGTTGCTTTCATGGATGGCGATCCCGGTGCCGCCCATGGCCAGGTTCTGGGGGAACCCTTCCCGCACCAGGTCCCCGAGCCCGAAGCGGGTGTAAGGAGAATAGGTGTTGAACTGGCCGTAAAGGGGGAAGGAGGCAAGAAAGAGAATGATTAAAGCCCTATATTTTCCGATCAGCATTGTAGTCCAGTATTCTGTTAAGCCCTATCAGGTTCAGATTGAGGTCTACAAATATGCTACTTTTTAATTTCCCTGCAAAGTATTTTGCGTCCCCGCCGGTTAAGACCACCTGGAGTTTAGGGTATTTCTGGCTGATGGCGGCGATGAAACCTTCCATTTCGAAAAGGATCCCGTGGAGCACTCCGGCATAGATGGCCTCCCGGGTGCTGCTTCCCACCAGCGGAGGGTCTTCGGCCGGGCGCTCCAGCAAAGGCAGGCGGCTGGTGTGTTTGTGCAGGGAACGGAACCTGATTTCGAGACCCGGGGAGATATTTCCCCCCATGAATGCTCCCCCGGAGGTGACGATGTCATAGGTAACGGCTGTTCCGGCATCGATGATCAACACATTTTCCCCCGGGTGCAGCGTATTGGCCCCGACCGCTGCTGCAATCCTGTCATATCCCAGGGTATCGGGGGTCTGGTACCTGTTTTCAAGGGGGATGGGGGTGGTGTGGTTCAGCTCGATGCAGCTGCTGAACAGGTTGATGAGGTAGTCGATGATCTCCCTGGAATGATTCACCACGGAAGAAACGATCACCCCCTTCAGCGTCGGGTACCTGGCAAGGAAATAGGCGATTTCCCTGCTGGTCACCTTTTCATACCCGGCACTTTCGATCACGCCGGTTCCCTCGCACACAGCGATCTTCCCGAAGGTGTTCCCCAGATCAAGTACCAGGTTCATGAATGCGGTCCGTTGCTCATTTTCTCCAGGATCCCGATGGCTTCATTCACATTCTCCACACGGTCGACCCGCAGGCTCAGTTTATCCTGTTCCTCCCTCATGTGGAAGATCCCCGGGCTGGCCTGAATGTTCCTGATCACCTCCCCGAATTTTTCACTTTTGTAGAAGGGGGATTCAGGATTGCTTACAAAATACGTGATCAGCGTACTCTTTTTCAAAACAATTTTTTCAACACCGTTCCGCTGGGCGATCCACCGGAGCCTGACCACATTCAGCAATTCTTCTGTGGGAGGGGGAAGCGGACCGAACCGGTCGCACAGCATACCGCGGAAATCTCCCAGCTCGTTTTCCGTCCGGATGGAATCCAGTCTCCTGTAGAGATCAACCCTTTCACTGATATGGGAAACATAGCTGTCGGGCAACAGGAGTTCCAGGTCCGTATCCACGTGGCAGTCCGTATAGAAAGTGGTTTTTTCGGCGGGACTCTCCCCCGGATCCTGGTACAGGCCTTTGAATTCACCCTCCTTCAACTCCATGATGGCCTCGTTCAGGATCTGGTTGTAGGTTTCAAAGCCGATATCCGCAATGAACCCGCTTTGTTCGGCACCGAGCAGGTTCCCCGCGCCCCGGATGTCCAGATCCTGCAGCGCGATCTGAAAACCGCTTCCCAGTGCCGAAAACTCTTCCACTGCCTTCAGCCGCCTCCTTGCCTCCGCGGAAAGAAGGGTCACCGGAGGTGCAAACAGATAACAGAAAGCCTTTTTATTGGAGCGTCCGACCCTTCCCCGGAGCTGGTGAAGATCGCTCAGTCCGAAATGCTGCGCGTTGTTGATAATTATTGTATTCGCATTGGGAATGTCCAGGCCCGATTCGATGATCGTGGTGGCGATCAGCACATCGTACCCCCCCTGCATGAAGTCCAGCATCAGCGATTCAAGCTTTTTCCCTTCCATCTGCCCGTGTGCGACCACCGACCTGATCCCGGGCAGCAGCCTGTCCACGATCTCCTTGATCTTCATGATATTCTGCACCCGGTTGTGGATAAAGAATACCTGTCCCCCGCGGCTCACCTCATACTCGATGGCTTCCCGGATGATCTCCTCGTTGAAGGTATGGAGTTCGGTGATGATGGGGTGCCGGTTGGGAGGCGGGGTGTTGATGACCGACAGATCCCTCGCGCCCATGAGGGAGAACTGGAGGGTCCTGGGGATGGGAGTGGCCGTCAGGGTCAGGGTGTCCACGTTCAGCTTCAGCTTCTTCAGCTTTTCCTTCACGCCCACCCCGAACTTCTGCTCCTCATCGATGATCAGCAGTCCCAGGTCTTTGAAAGCGATCTCGGAGCCAACCAGCTTGTGGGTCCCGATGATGATATCGATCCGCCCTTCCTTCAGCATGGAAATGATCCTTTTCTGATCTGCATAACTCCTGAAC
>DSDZ01000484.1 GCA_011048475.1 Bacteroides sp.
ACCGCGTGGTGATCGACTGTGTAAATTCCGTTGGAGGGCTTGTGATTCCCCGGCTGCTGAGAGAGCTGGGCGTGGAGGATGTCATCGAACTTTAATTGCGACCCCACCGGAGATTTCCCGCATAACCCCGAACCTCTTCCGGAGCATCTGTCGGTTATCTCAAAGACTGTTACCGGGGAGAAAGCCGATGTGGGTTTTGTGGTGGATCCGGATGTGGACCGGCTGGCCATCGTGAGCGAGGACGGAAGCATGTTCGGGGAGGAGTACACCCTGGTGGCGGTGGCGGATTACGTACTTTCCCGGACTCCGGGCAACACCGCCTCGAACCTCTCATCCACAAGGGCCCTGAGGGACGTGACCCTGGCCCGCGGGATGGAATACTTTCCGGCAGCCGTGGGGGAGGTGAACGTGGTGGAAAAGATGAAACAACACGGGTGTGTGATCGGCGGAGAAGGAAACGGCGGGGTCATTTACCCCGCACTGCATTACGGAAGGGATGCCCTGGCGGGGATCGCCCTGTTCCTGAGCCATCTGGCAGGGAGCGGACGCACCTGCAGCCAGTTGCGGAAGAGCTACCCCGGTTATGCCATGTCGAAGAACCGGGTGGAATTGCCTGCGGATGCGGATGCGGACCGGCTGCTTGACAGGTTTGCGCGGGCTTATGCGGACCAGGAGGTGAACCGGGAGGACGGGGTGAAGGTGGACATGGAGGAGGGCTGGATCCATTTGAGAAAATCCAATACGGAACCCCTGATCAGGCTCTATACGGAAGCAAAATCGGCCGCAAAGGCGGAAGCCCTTGCAGCGAAGGCAAAGGAAACCATCGGACAACTATTAAAAAATTAGATGATACCATCGCAATCGGTTTAAACGGATAAAACGAAAATGAAACGCAAAACTTTAATAGCCATCATCATCCCGGTCGTGCTGATCGGTGCACTGATCCTCTATTCCGTGCTTTCGGGCAAGGAGAAGGAAACGGTGCTTGAAACATCGGTGAAGCAGGGACAGTTTGAAATAGCGGTGATGGTGACCGGCGAACTGGAAGCCATCAGGGAGACTGAGATCACAGCTCCCCAGGAACTGCGGAGCAGGAACCTCAGGATACGAAGTGTACCGATCCTGGAGCTGATCCCGGAGGGAACGGTGGTGGATTCGGGCGACTGGGTGGCTACCCTGGACCGGTCGGAGGCGGACAATACCCTGAAGGATATCCTGGATAACCTGGAGCAGGAAGAATCGGAATATATGCGCACCAGGCTGGATACCACCATGCAGCTCAGGCAGCTGAGGGATGAGCTGATCAACCTGGAATTTGCCATGGAGGAAGCCGAGATCACCCTGGAACAGTCCAAGTTCGAGCCTCCGGCCACCATCAGGCAGGCGGAGATCAACCTGGAAAAAGCCAGGAGAGCATATGAGCAGGCGAAACAGAATTATACCCTGAGGGTGCAGCAATCCAGGGCGGAAATGAGGGAGGCCGAGATCAACCTGGCCAGGGACAGGAGGCGGAAAGAGGAAATGGAAGCGGTCCTGAACAAATTTGACATCAGGGCTCCTGCTGCGGGAATGGTGATCTATAAGCGGGACTGGGACGGAACGAAGCGGACTGCCGGAACCGAAATCAATACATGGGACCTTACCGTAGCCACCCTGCCCGATCTGTCCACCATGATCTCCACCACCTACGTGAATGAGATCGATATCAGCAAAGTGAATGTGAACCAGCCCGTCAGGGTGGGAGTGGATGCCTTTCCGGACAAAAAATATACCGGGAGGGTCATCGAGGTGGCCAACATCGGTCAGCAACTCTCAAATACAGATGCCAAGGTCTTTGAAGTGCGCATCGAACTGAATGAGTATGATTCCATCCTGAGACCATCCATGACCACCAGCAACCAGATCATCACGGATGTGCTGGAGGATGTGCTGTATTTACCCCTCGAAGCGGTACACGCCAATGACAGCGCCACATTTGTGTATTCCAGGGATGGGAAGAGAAAGATCGTGCTCGTGGGTCAGTCCAATGAAAACAATATTGTGATAGAGAAAGGGCTTGAAAGGGGTGAGATGGTCTATCTCTCCATTCCGGAAGAACCCGAATCATTTGAGTTCACAGGGCTGGCGCTGATGGAGGATATCAGGAAACGGAAGGAGGAGGAGCAGAAACAGGTGAAGGAAAGGAAGGACACAAAGCAGGAGCATTTCTCCCCCGAGGAGTTCCGCAGAATGATGGAAGAGGGAGAATTGCCCGAAGGATTTCCGGAAGGGTTCCCCCGCAGGGATTCCACATGGACCCGCGGTCAGCGGCCGGAGGGAGCACCCCGGGGGACAACGGGAGAAAGGCCGGAAGGCGCACCGACCCGGACCCGGAGCCAGCAGCCCGAAGGAACCTCCATGCAGTCCGGCGGTAACGGGACCGGGGAAGTCGCATCCAATAATCCCGGTTAGTCATGGGCAGGTACCTACATGACATTCTCATCGCGGTTGAGTCCATCCTGTCCAACCAGACACGGAGCATCCTCACCGCGCTGGGGATCATCTTCGGGGTGGCCGCGGTGATTGCCATGCTGGCCATCGGAAGGGGCGCCCAGCAGGAGATCCTGGAGCAGATCAAAATGGTGGGGGTCAATAACATTATGATCACCC
>DSDZ01000173.1 GCA_011048475.1 Bacteroides sp.
GATCTGGGATAGCCAGTTGCTCAACTGGTTGGAAAGCAGTTCACTGGCCGTGACCCCTGCGATGGAGGAGTTCATGGTGCCCACATTTGCCACCCCCATTCCGCTCACACTGTAGAAATTGTTGATCACCAGCAGGGAAAGGAATTGCTTCATCCGTTCTTCCTCGGTGCTTGTACTGTTAATCAACAGGTTTCGTGTCTCGGGATCGGCCGTGGGCATTTCAATCCCGGTGGTGATCCTCGGGGAGCTCAGCTCTCCCTGCAGGTTCAGGTGACATTCCACCGGGATGCGTTTCTTGAGCTGTTCCCTCATCGCGGACTGGCCCCCGGGGTAGAGGTTGTAGGGGGCGGCCCTGGTTGTGTAGATGGCATCCAGATCTATGGTGGCGTTGTCGGGGGAGCCGTTAAAATTGATCCTTCCGCCCGGTTCGATCTGGAATCTTTTATTGATCACATTTTGCAGGGTGAAGAGATATTCGCCGGACTGGAGCTCCACATCCCCGAAGATCCTGAATCCCTCCTCGGGACCCACTTCCAGGCGCAGGGCTCCTCTCCCGGAGGTCTCGATGATATCACCCACCATGGGATCCAGGATCAGTTGCACTGTGGCATCCGGGGTAATGCGGATGTCCATCTCCATCGCCACACCCCCCGATTTCCTCTTTGGTCCGGCAACGGGTTGCTGTTCAGGCTCTTCGTCGCCGACAAAGGTGATAAAATCGGTCCGCTGTACTTCGCTGGCGGTGTATAGGGGAAGGAAAACCGCGGTGTTCCTGCCGGTGGTCGCATCCACCCTGATCAGGATCTGGTCGGTCGGTCCCGAGACCTGGACATTACCCGTTGCATATACCCTTCCGTAATAGGTTTCATTATCAGCGGCGGTGGTATTCAGGCACAATACGTTACCGGCTTCAATCCTGAGGTTGACGTACAAATCCCTGAAATAATCGTTGGTGACGGAGCCGTTGATCCGGGCCGAATTCCCCATCTCATCCGAAAGGCGAAAATCTTCCAGGTAGACATTGTTGTGGTAGATCCTGAGCCGGTCGCTGAAGCTGTAATGCGTGCCCAGCATCGGCATCCTGGCCGTTCCTTCCCTGAACTGAACCGATCCGTTTAACTCAGGCTCCTTGATCGAACCATCCAGGGTCAGCCGTACATCCCCGGTTCCCCCGAGGTCGCTGAAAAGGCCGGTTACATAGGGATCCAGGGACCTCAGTTCAAATTCATCAAGCTGGATCTGGAGATCGAGCAATCCCCCCTCAGGGGTATAATTTCCGGTAACCTCCAGCGACCGGGATTCCCTGTCCATGGAGAGAAGGTCCATCGCAACGGTTCCGGCCGATTCATTCCATTCCGCCTTCAGTGTGGTGGGACCAAGCATCTGCCGGTTGAACCGGAGGGTATCCACCGACAGGTCCGATATCACATACGGGTACTGGTCCAGTTTCCCGTAGTGCACACTGCCGGTGATGTCCCCGTCGAAATCAGCTTTCATTCCACTGATGCGCGCCAGCCTCTCCAGGTCCAGGTTCACGATCTCCAGATTGAACGCGTCATCCATGGCCGGGGAAATGGCGCCGTCTGCCAGAAAATATTCATCGTCGCTCTCGATGATGAGGCTGTCCATCTGAAGGAAGGATTTTTTCAACCTGAGGCGGGAGCGGTGTATGTTCCATTCCTCGTTATCCGCATAGATGGAGGCGGGCAGCACATGCAGCAAGAAACCCCGGTCCGCCGCTGTATCCTTTTCAAAGGTGCCGACCAGGTTCAATCTTCCGCTGTATAGGGGATCCTGCCGGTTGTTCCAGGTGATGCGGAGGCTGGCGGTGTCGCGGCCTGCCTGCAGGTAAAACTGCTGGTCCACCAGTGAAAGCTCTTTGCCAAATCTGACGCTGTCGGACTGGAAACGGGCAATGAACAGGTCCCGGTCGATTCCCGAAAACAGATCCACATTGCTCCAGGTGCTTTTTGCGATCCGGAGGGAAGGCAGGTACCCGGTTGTGGTCAGTTCATTGTTCAGTGGATCGTACCTTCCGTAGATGAGCGACCGGTCACCGATGCCCAGCACCGGAAAGAAGAAATCGAGCAGCGGATCCACACGCCCGATATCCAGCCGGTAGTCAAACCGGTTCATTGAATCCGGCGGGGATTCCTGACCGGGGAGCACATCGACGAACTGATCGGCCATGTTTTTGAAAGAGGCCGGCAATTCTGTCATTCGGTACTTCCCCGACACATCGGCATTGAACAATTCTGACCTGATCTGCAGCAGCGATGTATCGGGTGTGTTTTTAGTGAGGATGCGCATGTCGTAGAGCTGCAGTTGTGCGTCCGTTTTTTCAAACAGACTGTTTACCAGCCTGATCTCCCCATTTAATTCATCCAGGGTCCTGCCTGACAGATCCGTTTCAATCAGAAAGGAGGCAAAGTAATTGGGATCCTCCTGGGGAAGGTTCAGGTAATAGGGGCGCGCCCTTGCCACATCGGCCGTAAAATTGTACACCGGCACCTCCCCCGAAAAATCCATTTTTCCCAGGAATTCCAGCCTGATGTTCGGGTCGATGATACCGAGCGATCCGTCAAATGTATTGTTGGTGAATGCACCGTCAACGGTAATGTTGCTGTAGGCATAATCATAGAA
>DSDZ01000171.1 GCA_011048475.1 Bacteroides sp.
CCTCGATGCTGAGTGCTTTGCTGGAAGTGCGGCCGTGCAGGGGATGGAACGAATGCCGGTTCACACCCTTGAATTTGATCCGGACCCCGTTCACATAGACCCCGTCCTGCTCCCTGACCTCCACGGTCCTGAATCCGAACTTCAGGGGGTATTCGTGGATCACCTTCCCCTTGCTGTCCAGCAACCTGAAAAGTGCCGTATATAGATGGGGAAATTCGGGCGACCAGGCAAGGGGTTCCTCCACCTGTCCGGCCAGAACCACTTTATAAGGACTGCCGGTCAGGGGTCCAGGAAAACGGGCGATCTCCGTTCCTTCCGCATCCAGGATCTCCACGCTGACACCGGCGGTTTGTTTACCTGCTTTTAGCAGGACCTCCGAAAGGAACGAGCCATCCGCCCTTGCATCCACCGCTACCCGGCTGATATGTTCCGCAGGTTTGATCTCCAGGTAAACCGGGCGGAAGATTCCCCCGAAAACCCAGTAGTCCGCCTTTCTTTCCGCCTGGTTCACCGAGCTGTTATCCGAATGTTTCTTCACAAACACCTCCAGAAGGTTCTCTTTCCCGTACCTGACCATACGGGTAATATTGTAACTGAATCGGTAAAATGCTCCCTGGTGCACCTCCCCGGCTTCCCGGCCGTTCAGTAACACCCTGCAGTCTGTCATCACCCCTTCAAACACCAGTTCCACATGCCTGCCTTTCCAGTCTTCTCCGGCAGTAAACCGGTACCTGTAATGGCCCTCTTCGTTCAGCCGCTCCTCCAACGGCACTTGGCCGTAACTGTACTCCCCGAAACCCTGCTGTTCCCAGCAAGAGGGCACTTTGATCGTGGTCCAGTGTCCGCTGTTCATTCCCGCCGAACAACGGAATTCCCATTCCACGGCATCCTCGAATCCTTTTCCTGACAGGTGAACGGTCAGGGTCCGCTGCGCCGCCAGGCCTGTGCATATGAGCAGAACGGCGGCTGTAAGTAGATATCTGATCATGGGTCTAATTTGTGCCTGAATTTAGTGTTTTTCATCATGATCCGGAAACATTAATACCCGGACACACGGCCGGAAAGATTGGAACTGCCGCAGTGCATGCGGCATTGCCATGCATTATGAAAACATGCAAATTGCCGGGAGATCTTTGGTCGGATTCAGACAAAATCGTTAAATTATCCTCATGAATGATCACACATCCATAAAATGACCAAGCCATGCAGGTACTGGTAACACTTGCCACTTACGGGCAGTCAAGGACAGCATATGCTTTAAAGGAAATCCTTGAGAATGAAAATATTGATTGCTTTTTCAACATTACCCATGATGCGGAACAGCACGTGGACCAGTTCCGGGTCCAGGTCAGGGGAGAAGATGTGGAGAAAGCCGTGAAGGTATTGATGGGAATCAGGGAAAGATACGGCAGGGACATTGAAGAAATAGAACCCGTGTCGGACAGCCGCAGAATCATGGTCCCCACTGATTTCTCCGCCGCTTCGGAAAATGCATGCCGTTATACCATTCATCTGTCCGAAAAGATCGGGGCCGAGATCAAGGTGCTCCATGTTTTCGAGAATCCGGTCAATGATGAGCATATCAAAAAACAGATGGCAACCTTTGAGGAGTATGTAACCGAGACCATCGGATATGCGGAAGACCGGTCAAAAACAGCCATGCTGGAATTTATCGGGAAGTTGAAGCAATACATGGGCAGCCACCAGATAAGCACCGTACGGATCCATTCTTCCATCACCATGGGAAGCCTGATCCCCACGATCAGGGAAGCTGGTGAAATATACAAACCCAACCTGATCGTATTCGGTATCCCGGGGACGGAAGAAAACTACAGGCAGGTATTCTCGGGGCTGGCCGATGAGTTCATCAGGAGCCTGGAGGTACCGCTTTTCGCGATCCCCGCCCAGTATTCACCGGGAACGTTTGCAAAAGTGAATATTTTGTATGCCACGGACTTCAACGAGAATGACCATACCTCTCTGAACCGGCTCCTGGATATCATGGAGCCTTTTGAAAAGCGCATCACCTGCATTCACATTGATACGGAACACAATCCGTCAAAAAAAGAACGGATGGATGAGCTGAATGGTTTTTTGAAAGAGCACTACCCGTCCCATGAAATTCAATGCCGGCTGATCGAACAGGAAGACTACATCAAGGGCATCAGGGAATTTGCTGACACGAACCGGATGGATCTCCTGTCCCTCACGACCCGGAAGAGGGGTATATTTGAGAAGCTATTCAAGCCCAATCTGGTGAAACAGGTCCTACAGGAGGCAAATCTGCCTGTTCTGATCTTCCCGTCCTAGATCATCCACTGATCCACATTGAGCAGGTCGAAGAAGAGGAAGCCCTGGATCACGAACCTCACCAGCCGGGCCAGCGCATACAGCAGGAACTTTCGGAACGGATACCTGAACAGGCTAACGGCGATCACCACCAGGGAAAAGGGGGTGAAAGGGAAGAGGGCGGCAATGATGATAAAGGCACCTCCCCATTTCCGGATAAAATTGATGTACCCGGCCATCTGCCTTTCCGTGTAGGCCCTCACCTTCGGCCGCAGGGCGATCCAGCTTCCGATCCCGTAGGAGATCACTCCTCCCGTGTAGGAAAGGATCCCCAACAGGGCCAGGTAAATCAAC
>DSDZ01000305.1 GCA_011048475.1 Bacteroides sp.
GATGGTCCCCTCCGGGTTCCTGATCCTCACCGGGGCTGTCAGTGACCGGATCACCTCCGAAGAGGAGTTGAAAACGATCACCGACCTGCCGGTCATCGGCCACATCCCCCACAACAACCTGAAATTCCAGACAGCGGTACTGAGCGATCCCCAGTCGGTGCAGGCGGAAGCCTTCCGGAGCCTCCGCACCAGGCTCCAGTTCTTCACCAAGGAGGCACCCAGTCCGGTGATCCTGGTCACCTCCTCCATCCCGGGTGAAGGGAAGACCTTCGTGGCGGTGAACCTTGCATCCGCGTACAGCCTGACCGGGAAGCGGACGGTGCTGGTGGGCTTCGACCTGCGCCGCCCCAGCCTGTCGCCCGATTTCAGCCTGGACGACCGCAGGGGGCTCTCCACCTACCTCATCGGGAAGGATCCGCTGGAGGAGATCATCCAGGGATCGGGTTTCCGGAACCTGGACATCATCCCGTCGGGCCCCATCCCTCCCAATCCCGCCGAACTGGCCGCATCGGAAAAAGCGGGGACACTGTTCGATGAACTGCGCACGATCTACGATTTCATCATCGTGGATACCTCCCCCTTCGGGGTGGTGTCGGACGGATTCAACCAGGCGGTGGTGGCGGATGCGAATATTTTCGTGGTCAGGTTCCACAAGTCCATGAAGCGGCCGCTGAGGGAAACGCTGTCCGAGTCCCGCCAGATGGGGATCAAAGGAATGAGCATCCTGGTCAACGATTACAGGTCGAACAGGGGTCCCTACAGGTACGCCCACAATTACAGGTACGAAAGTTTCAGCAGGAAAAACGCGAAGACGAAGCAGCGCCTGGAAAAAACCAACGGATTTGAAGATATCAAAGTTAAGACGGGCCGTCAGAAGGCCCCAATCGAAAGTACTTATTGAGAATTTCGCCTCCCTGGGGCTCCTCCAGGTCCTGAATTACCTCCTTCCGCTGGTCGTCCTCCCCTACCTGACCCGGGTGATCGGACTGGAGCTTTACGGGGTGCTGGCCGTGGCTGCCGCGGTGATCCTCTATTTCCAGACCACGGTGGATTTCGGGTTCGATTTCACAGGTACCCGGGAAATTGCGAAGAACCAGGAGGACACCGAAGCCCTCTCCAGGATCTTCTGGACGATCACCACCTCCAAGATACTGCTGATGCTGGCCGGGTTCGTCCTGCTGTATCTCCTCATCCTCACCATCCCCTTCTTCGGGAAATATTCCCTGCTGCTGCTGTTCACCTTCCTGACCATTCCCACCAGGATCATCTTCCCGGAATGGTTCTTCCAGGGGATGGAGAAGATGAAATACATCACCCTGGTCAACCTGGTGTCAAAAATCATCTTCACCGTGCTCATCTTCGCGGTGATCAATGAAAAGGATGATTACCTCTATTATCCGCTGCTGACCGCCGCGGGGAACCTGGTGGCCGGCGTGGCATCCCTGTGGATCATATTCCGCGGGTTCCGGGTCCGGTTGTACCTCCCCACCTTCAGGGACATCGCCGGTGCCATCCGGGGAAGTTACGACGTGTTCCTGAACCTGCTCATGCCCAACCTCTACAACAGCCTGTCCACCCTGCTGCTGGGATTCTGGTGGGGAAATGCGGCGGTGGGGGTATACGACGCCGCCCAGAAAGTAATCACCCTGTCCAACCGCCTGCTGGTCGTCCTTTCCCGGGTCTTTTTCCCTTACCTGACAAAGAACCTGGAAAAACACCGCCATTACCTGCGGATCAGTCTCGCCGTCAGCCTGGTCATCGTGCTGGGCTACCTGGTTTTTGCCGGACTGATCGTGAAGATCCTGTATGCACCGGAATTTGAGGCAGCAAAGCACCTGATCCGCATCATGGCCATCAGTCCCGTCATGTTCACCCTGATGCACGTTTACGGCACCAACTACATGATCATCATCAACAAAGAGAAGGTCCTCCGGAACATCACCGTCATCTCCTCGGTGGCGGGACTGGCGGCGGCCCTGCTGCTGATCCCCGCTCTCGCACAAACGGGCGCGGCGATCACCCTGGTCCTCTCCCGGTCCCTGATCGGCGTGATGTGCCTGGTCTTCGCCCGGAGGATCATGCTTTCATTCAGGCCCGTGGGCCAGCCTGTCATCGGTCATTAAAACTTTATCAATACCAATATCTACCTGTTATGTTAGCGATTCATATTTATGAGAACGGGTATTCGGACCGCTGGGTCCGGTACTGCGAGAAGAACGAGATCCCCTACCAGCCCGTGAATATCTTCGATTCGGATATCATCGTCCGTTTGAAAGAACAGGGAGTGACCTTGCTGATGTGCAACCTGTCCCTGACAGATCACAGGAATGCGCTGATCTCCAGGGAGATCCTGATGTCCATCCAGAAAGCGGGCATCCGGGTGTTCCCCGACCACGATTCCTACTGGCACCACGACGACAAGGTGGCCCAGAAATACATGTTCGAAGCCCTCGATATCCCCCATCCCCGGAGCCGGGTATTTTACAGCGGGAAAGAAGCCCGGCAGTGGCTCTCAGCCGCCTCCTACCCCCTGGTTTTCAAGCTGCGGGGCGGGGCCGGATCCTCCAACGTGGTGCTCCTTAAGAATTACGGTCACGCGAAAAAGTATGTCCGCCGCATGTTCGGCAAAGGCATCAAGCCC
>DSDZ01000024.1 GCA_011048475.1 Bacteroides sp.
ATTTCAGAGGATGAGATCCGATGGGCAAATCAATTGATATTCGGGATCTGATTCTTATTTTGAAAGGTTAATCCGGACCGGCTGATCCCGGTTGCAGGTGATCCTTCCGTCCTTGTAGAAAAGCTCGGCAACCTGGATGGAACTCCTGCGTTTTTCGATGATCTCAGAGTCAGGCACCTCTTCCCTTCTTCCCGGCCGGATATTTTTCAGTTGTGTTCCGATGATCTTCCGCCATTACTCCGGAGACCAGCAACATTGAAATCAATCCCAAACAGAGCATTTTCCAGACCATAGCAGGTCAAAGATACATGTGAAATTCCGTATCCGCTAATCGTTTTTCCCATATTCCTCCTATATTAGCTTTCACATGGATTTCAAAGACAGGCTCATAGCACACTACGGATTTACAGATTCGGACTGGCAGGAAACCCTTTCCCGGTTTGAACCTGTGAGTTTTCCGGCAAAATCATTGTTCCTGGAGAAAGGAAAGGTGGCCACCAGGCTTGGATATCTCAGGAAGGGACTGATGCGGTCCTTTTTCTATGATGACCGGGCAAATGACATCACCACGCATTTCTTCAAACAGGGGACCGTGGTGATCTCCATGAAGAGCTTCAACGACCAGGTTCCTTCCAGGGAGTTCATTATTGCCATGGAAGACTGCGAGTTGGATGTGATCACCCATGAACGAATGATGGCCCTGATGGAAGTCGTCCCGGCCTGGCGCCGGATTGCCAAGGATGTGGATGAATCAAAATTTAATTCCCTCACGAACCGGTCCATCCAGCTGCAGACACTGACAGCCTCGGAACGGTACCAGCTCTTTATGAAAAAACACCCGGATATCCTCCGGCGGGTGGCCCTGAAGCACATAGCCTCCTACCTGGGGATCGATATCGCCACCCTGAGCAGAATCCGGCGGTCATAAGTTCACCATCTTTTCTTAACTTCGTGACGAGATGAACAACATCGTGAGGAATATAAATTTGAAGAGATGCATCACATTTATGATGCTGGGAATGATCTGTGTGCTGATTGCCAACAGGGGGATCTTTATGCATGCCCATGTGCTGTCAAATGGCTCCGTTATCGCACATTCCCATCCTTATGATAAATCAGAGAATTCAGGATCATCCCAATCCCATCAGCATACAGGTATTGAAATTTTTTTCCTTGATAACCTGAATATTCTTTTCCTGCCGTTCATTGCAGCTTTCATTCCAAGAGTTTTTACTGGAAACCCGGGATACAGGTTTCAGGTTATTTCGTCATTACTTTCCCCGATCTGCAATACCAATCAGGGCAGGGCTCCCCCGATTGTGTAATTGGATTTTTTCCCGTTTCATCAGTGCATAATTCATTTGATTGTGTTTGATCATGCAAAGATCAATTCAGCTGTACAGCTAAAAGATTAACTAAGTTAAGATCACCGACTTATCATTAACATCGACATAAGATGCATAAACTAAATATTATCCTGACAATGATGATGTTGTCAGCTACTCAAACAATGAACTCCCAGGAAAAACAGACCGATGCGAATATCATCGGACACGTCATCTGTCTCAATTGTACGGAGCATTTGTCTTTTGCCACGATCACCGTGGAGGGAACAACCATAGGGACATCAACAGATGAAACAGGACACTACCAGTTGATCAATCTGCCCCCGGGCACCCATTTAATAAGGGCTGATTATATGGGACACAAACCCCAGATAAAAGAAATTACCATACGCCGGGGAGAGACCCGGGAGCTGAATTTTGAACTGGAGAGGGACGTACTGGGTCTCGAAGAGGTGATTGTTACCGGGAACAGGAGCAAAAGCAACCGAAAGGAATCCCCGGTCATCGTCAATACCATTACATCAAGAATCTTCTCAGCAAACCAATCCGTCACCCTGAGCGATGGCCTGAATTTCAGTCCCGGATTGAGAATGGAGAACAATTGCCAGAATTGTGGTTTTTCGCAGGTCAGAATGAACGGGATGGAGGGGCCGTATTCCCAGATACTCATCAACAGCCGTCCTGTTTTCAGCGGTCTTGCCGGTGTATATGGTCTGGAACTGATCCCCGCCAACATGATCGAACGGGTCGAAATCATCCGTGGGGGTGGTTCTGCGTTATATGGCAGCAATGCAATTGCAGGTACCATCAATCTGATATTGAAGGATCCCATCAACAATGCTTATGAGATCGGTGCAACCGGCGGAGTGATGGGCCTTGGAATGAGCCATGCAGGCGATCCCGCAAAGGATTATTCACTCCAGTTTAATACATCCCTGGTTTCCTCTGACAGCAAAACAGGCATGGCACTGTACGGATTTTCCCGCAGCAGGGATCCGTTTGATGCAAACAGTGATGATTTTTCAGAAATATCCCGGTTAAAGAACATTACCATCGGTAGCCGGGTATTCCATCGTTTTGGAACACGTGGTAAAATCGCTGTCGATTTCTTCCATATCAGGGAAGACAGACGGGGAGGGGACAGGTTCGGCTACCCTCTGCATGAATCCAACATCGCAGAATCGGTTCAACATGACCTGAACACAGCAGCGATTACCTATGAGCGCTATTTCAGAGAAAACGACAACTTTTCAATTTATGCATCAGGTCAAAGTGTGAACCGGGACTCATAC
>DSDZ01000209.1 GCA_011048475.1 Bacteroides sp.
ATTCATCGAGGTGCCTGATCCAGGCCCCGTAGGGGGTATTCCGGTTGGTTGTTGTTTCCACATGGGAAATATTTCCCAGTAATTCGCGCCTGATGATCTCCTTTGCCTGCTGGAACACGGCATTCTGGGGAATCTGGTGTCCCATCTGATATACAGTTCCGCTGTTTTTTACCGCTTCATACAAAGGCATGATCTCCTCCTCTCTGAGAACGGGCGCTTTTTCGCAATACACATGCTTTCCTGCATTGACAGCTTCGATGGTCATCCGTGCATGATGATGATCGGGGGTGGCTATGATGACCGCATCGATCTGCGGATCTTCAAGCATCTCCTGGTAGTTCCTGAACCGCTTTACAGGGTGCTTTCCCGCGATCTCCCCTCCGGTGAAAATATCATGTCCGGCTACGGCCATCCCCTTTTCCGCGTGCAGGTCGAAAACATCACAGATACCGGTAACGGCCACATTGAGATTTCCGTGACTGACCTGGGTATCCAGGGATCCGTTCTTCAGTGCAGCGTCGAACTTCTGTTTTTCCATAAAGCCCAGCGCCTGTGCCAGCTGCATGCCTCTTACACCAAACCCGGCAATCCCGATACGGATCAGATCCCCCTTGCTCTCCGGGACCGTTTTTACACTGTCAGGCAGATCCTCCAGTCCCAGTTCCCGGACGATTTGCTTCCTGACATTATGCCTGTTATCATGGTTCAGCTTTCTTAGAACCTCTGCCCCCAGCAAGCCCAGCACCGGGATTCCGGTCAGGGCTTTCAGCATCTTTCTTCTTTCCATACCTGATTTCTGTTTCCTTTCGTAGATGGCCAATAATAATTATTATTTTTTGTCCGGCCGCAAAGAAACCATCAATTCCCTGAAGAAAAATGGGGGACAACCAATCTACCGTAGAACCGGGCAGGTTCCAATATCTCCTCGTAGGTGGGGGGAGGATTGTGCAACAGGATCTTCACTCCTTTCTTGAATCCCGTTGTATCCAGGAAAGATTCCAGGAATGATGCAGCGTATTTATACTGGAATTGATATTTATTCTCCCTGGCAGTCAGTTCTTCTATATTCGCCGGCCGGACAGGTTTTCTGGGGGGGATGATCTCTCCCATCTTTCCTGCCATGTATTCACAGATCCCCTCTTCGATGAAAACGGACCCGAATGTTTCGTGGGTCCTGATAATCCAGATATATGTCTGGTAGGCTCTGTGTACCCTCACACTGTCGATGACCTGCATTTCCAGGCTGATCTGATGGATATATGCATGGGTGAGTTCATGCATCACCGTACCTTTCACAAATTTGTTGCTTTCCTCGGTAAAGGTCTTTCTCAATCTTGAGAGGTCATCCAGTTCATATGCCAGAAATTTTTCCGCGATGTTGATGAATACCTCGTGGGGATAATACCTTCCCAGCTCCAGGGAGTCTACGATATCATACTGGGTCAGGTCCTCCGCATAAATCCATACGTTATAGAGTGTATCCCGGACAAACCTTTCGTATTCCGCCACCAGGGAATCCCGGTTGTCTTCAATGTATTGAGAGATCCCCCTGCTGGTGGGTTTTCCGTTCTTCACGGGATACTCCTGGGAGTACCCGGACAGGGCAGGAATTGTGAAGAGCAGTATGACTACCAGGTGCTTCAATGATCAGACCCTCCGACTGGATATAACATTTCTGAATGGCATTTGTTCCGTTCTGCCAATCCACCTGTAATGATGCCGGAATGGATGGTTCTAAATGTATGATGCACGCGGGGGCAAATCCCCCTGTCCCGATCCTTAAATTCTGCCGAGATTGATTTTTCTGCCGTCTTCCCCCTTCAGTAGCATCCGGTCTCCCTTTATCCTGACTTCCCACTCCTGGATATCCATTTCCCAGACCCCTACAATGTGCGTATCATCCGTAAAGATGAGGTCTGAATTGAGTTCGTTCCTGAATCCATCTGACTGGACAACAGAAGAGACCTTGCCCTCCGGAGTGAATGTGAGTGTATAGGTCCCGTCATTTGAAATCCAGGTACCGATGATATCGCTCCCGGGATCGCTGGATACGTTCTGTCCGCATGCCGTAAGCAACAATCCCAGAAGTATAATGGAGAAAAATCTCGGAATCGATGTGAACCTGCTCTGCGGCCATTCATGGGTGCATTTTTTTAAACTCATTTGAATGATTGTTAATGGGTGTAAAGCTGTAATGGCAAATGTTTGACCTTTTTATAAAAATAGTCTAAAATTCGATTGGAATCAAGTATTGCCTTAATTGGACATACCCCGAAATTTCATCGAAACAAAATGATAGGGGTATACTCTATATCCGATTCTGTACCAGTGGATCAGATAATCTATTTCATGAAAGCGTATTTCCGCTAACTCATTACATCTGGCCAGATGAGCAGGATTCCTCTCCGGCGATTCCATCCCCACCTCTTCATGGGCAGATTCAAACATAAAATATCCATTCATTAACCTTTTCTGTTGCTTTCGGGATAAAAAATATCCGTGAAGGGATATTCTTTATCGGAAGCTATACTAAAATAGTTAATGGGTGGATAATAAATATCTGTTTCGGAAATATCAACACCATTTTGCAGACAAGCCCATCCAGTAACACAGAGATCTTCAAAAGAACACAGA
>DSDZ01000088.1 GCA_011048475.1 Bacteroides sp.
ATCATACCCGTTAATGACTGTATTGCCTGTTGTCAATGCTGGCAGATCGCAAACACTTATCATAAATTGGCCTGAAAAAAGAATTGTGGAACCGGGTGGCAAGGCATTGGTCTCTAAAATTGCAGCATGAAGGGTGCATGTATCATTTCCCGAAGAAGTTTCACAAATACCATCACCTGGATTAGAGTCAGCAGCTACTCCATCAGAATTTACATAAAAATTGGCGGCTAATAAGTTTTGACTATTGAAAAATATTAAATAGAAAACAAAGAGAAACAAAGACAGTTTCGCAACTGATAAAACTTTGGGTCATTCGCAAAAAAGTTGAAAAACAACAGGCGTCAGTAGCCTTATGAAAAAATAAAGTGCATCGGATTTAACCATCTTTGTTAAGGTTTGTTTCCCTACAGAACCATGACAGAGAGGAGAAACCCGATGCAACTCAAGACTATCACGGAACTGCTTCATTTACCAAACTTTCAGGTTGAAAAAGTGCTCGAACAAACCGAAACCGCCATTCATTTTTACGTCGATATGATTGAATCGGTGGCGCCTGTTTGTTCGGCCTGCGGTACGGTTCATCATTCTCCTGTCCACAGCGTCGGCTGGATCAGGGTAGAAGATCTCCCTTTGTCCGATAAACGAGTGTTTCTTTACGTTCCGAAGCGAAAACTTCATTGCCCTCAAGACGGAAGGATAAGAGTCGAGCAATTCAGCTGGCTGCGAGGCCGTTTTACTTCCCGTTTTGCCGATCAGGTTTACCGGCTGACCTCCATTACTACCAACGCGGAAGCAGGCTGGTACCTGCACCTTGACGATGAAACTGTGTATCGCATCGACCGCGGTATACTGGAGGAACTCGCCAGCGAAAAACTCTTTCCTGTTCCGACGCCCGCAACCATGAGCGTTGACGAGGTCGCCTGGCAGAAATGGCACAAGTATGTGACCAATGTGGTCGACATTGAACAGCGCAAAGTCATTTGGAATCATCATGGCCGGGGCAAAAGTACGCTTGACGCCTTTTTTAAAGCCTTGGGCAAGGACAATTCCTCAACGATTGATGCCATTGCCTGCGACGGAGCCAAAGGCTTTCTTTCGTCTATCAGGCAGCATGCCCAAAACGCCCTCATTGTCCTCGATCACTTTCACGTTAAAAGCTATCTCAATGATGCCTTGGACACTGTCCGCAAAGAGCAGCTCAAGAAAGCGAGAAAGGATAAAAATACCGACCTCGCCGATTTGCTCCATTGCCGAAAGAAGTTTATTCTCATGCAAGGGCGGCCATCCGACAGACAACGAAATATCCTGGACCAGCTTGCTGAGCTAAACGACGCGGTCTACAAGGCCATGTTACTCAAAGAACAATTTCTCGAAATCTATCGAGCCGATACTCGCAAGGCCGCCAGCATCGGTCTCGGCCAATGGATAACCGCAGCTTGGAGATCGGGCATTCCTGCCTTCACGGAGCTTGCCGAAAAATTCCACCGTAAAAGACATTTTATCTTGAATTACTTCCTTCGGAAAATTACCACGGCCATTTCCGAAGGCATAAATAATAAAATCAAACGATTAAAACGGATGGCTTATGGATACAAGGATGTCCATTATTTCCTGTTGAAAATTCACCAGCACTGCGGACTCCTTAACCCAAGGCTTCAACTTAAATACGAATGAACCAAAACTTTCATAGAATGTACCCCCTTCATACATTTAGATAGTAACAGTTTGTAAAACATAACATGGAACGCATGCAAGTCAATGAATAAACAAGACATGGGGGTCAGGTCTTGCAAAGCAGAGGCACACATCATCCATGGTTATACGCTGAAAGAGATTGCAGATTGTCCTGGCATCCATTATACGACAGTCAGCAAAGCAGTGGCCGGGGAGAAGAAAAAGTGATTTTTCAAGACCTGACCCTAAAAGCTATGCAAAAGCTAAAAGCTACAATAAAGGAGGAGGTGTGTACATGAACATACGATACCGATACTGCCTGTATGCAGTGCTTTGTTGTGCGTTGACCGTATCCGGATCAGGCTTTGTGCCGGTCCATGCCGCATTGCCCCAGCCGACCGGCGACCGGGGTTTCGAGATAGCGGCATACAGCGATGGCCATTGGCGGAAAGCCGGATTTATTCCTTTTGATAATCTGTTTCGTGAACAGAGCATCCGGCTGGGGACCGAAGGGCAGCCGATGACCCTGCGGCTGAAGAAAGTGGGGTCTGGGCCCGGCCATGTCGATTTTGCCCGGATGAACGGCCTGCTTCCCAGCTCTGTAGCTCATGCCGATGATCCGATTCCCCTGGCGAAGCTCGCGGCAAAGGATTTTGACGTGGTCCATGTTCCGGAGGAAACCGGATTTGTGGAGATCCGGTTCCCGACGGGCGGTGAATTGCGCCTGGCCGCCCGTGTCGAGGGAAAGGTTGTCGTGGAGACGCCTTTTCGTTTTCCGCCTTCCAATGCGAATACACCAATTACCGGGCAAAGCGATTTTTACACGCTGATTCCGGACCATACGCCCCGGCTGATTTTTTACGAAGAAACTTCTCCGGGAACCGGTCATCCCTGGGCCATGACGACCGCCTCCGCCATGATCCGGGAAGACAATCTGCATGTGCGCCTGGATTTTTC
>DSDZ01000312.1 GCA_011048475.1 Bacteroides sp.
CCGGGCTCATTTATCACAATCCGGGTACCTACACGACGGTGGGGCTGGTGGCAAAGAATGTGGGATTCCAGGTGACCTCCTACACCGGTCAGCGGGAAAAGCTGCCTTTCGAGATCCAGGCGGGGATCACACAGGGACTGGAGCATGCACCTTTCAGGTTCTCGGTGACCCTGCAGCATCTTGAGCGGTGGGACCTCACCTACGATGCGCCCGGGGAGGAAAGCGTCACCACCCTGAACGGCGCCGTGGAAAGGAGCAGGTTCGATGTGTTCGGGGATAAACTCATGCGGCATGTGGTCCTGGGCACCGAGTTTTTGCTGGGAAAGAATTTTCACATCGATCTGGGATACAATTACAAGCGGAGAAAGGAAATGAAGGTGAACGTACGCCCCGGAATGGTGGGATTCTCATGGGGTTTCGGCTTCCGGATCTCCAAGTTCCACGTTGCATTCGGACGTGCTTCCTATCACCTGGCCGGGGGAACCAATCATTTCTCCCTGACCACCAACCTGTCGGAATTTTACAGAAAGCAGCCCTGAGCCTTCTCCTCCCTGACGGCAAAACATTATCTTTGGCGTTGGATCCATTCTTCCGGACATGAAGCAACATCAGATCATCATTGCGCTGGATGGCCATTCTTCCTGCGGGAAAAGCACCTTTGCGAAAAGGATCGCCGCCGAGGTGGGATATGCCTACATTGATACGGGGGCCATGTACCGGGCGGTGACACTGGCCTGCATGGAAGCGGGACTGTTCGATCAAACCGATGCACCACCGGAAGGGGAAGTTGAAAGAATTCTTAAGGGGATCACCCTGGACCTGAAGCACAATCCGGAGCTGGAACGGACGGAGATCTACCTGAACGGCCGCATGGTGGAGGACCGCATCCGGAACATGGATGTGTCCGAACATGTGAGCTACATCTCCACCCTGGCGAAGGTCAGGCGCAAGATGGTGGAATACCAGCGCGAGCTGGGTGCCTCCAAAGGGGTGGTAATGGACGGAAGGGATATCGGAACGGCGGTCTTTCCGGAGGCCGAACTGAAGATCTTCCTGACCGCCTCACCCGGGGTAAGGGCCATGAGAAGGTATAAGGAACTGCTGGAAAAAGGCATGCCCGCCGAGCTGGACCAGGTCAGGCAAAACCTGGAAAAAAGGGACCGCATCGATTCCACCCGGAAGGAGAGTCCCCTCAAACAGGCTCCCGATGCCCTGATCCTTGACAACAGCCATATGACCGTGGACCAGCAGATGGACTGGTTCAGGGAGGTATTCAACCGGACAATCTCCCCGATGGATGGTGCACATTGAGATCGATCCCGGTGCCGGATTCTGTTCCGGGGTGGAAAAGGCCATCGGCATGGCAGAGTCCATGCTTCAAAGTGGTGAAAAGGTCTTCACCCTGGGGGAGATGATCCACAACCGGGAAGAGATGAACCGGCTTCATGCACTGGGGATGAAAACCTTACGGCACGGGGACCTGGCCACCCTGAAACCAGAAAAGATCCTGATCCGGGCACACGGGGAACCTCCTTCCACCTACGCGCTGGCGGAAGCCCTTCATATCGGAGTCATCGACGGCACCTGTCCCATCGTCACCCGCCTGCAGAAAAAGATCAGAAAGGCCTATGAAGCGATGGATCACGAGCGTGAACAGCTGGCCATCTTCGGTAAGGAGGGACATCCGGAAACTGTGGGGCACCTGGGACAGGTGAACGGGGATGCGGTGGTGATCGGCTCTCCGGACGAGGTGACAAAAGTGGACCCGGGAAAAAAGGTGCTCCTCTTTTCGCAGACCACCATGGACCCGGACCTGTACAGGGAGGTGGAAGAAAAGCTGCAGGCATACCTGGAACGGCACCGGGAGGGGGTTCCGGATGACTCTGACGGGAAGCATGCCGGGATGACCACAGAACCCCTTCTCCGCTCCTCCTGCACCATTTGCGGCCAGATGAAAAAAAGGAAACCGGCCCTGGAGGTATTTGCGAAGAAACATGACCTGATCGTGTTTGTGAGCGGGAAGAATTCCTCCAACGGAAAGATGCTCTATGAGTTCTGCCGGTCGGTTAACCCGAATACCCGCTGGATCTCCAGTGCGGCGGAGATCGATCCTTCATGGACCGGTGGCACCGGCTCCATTGGTGTGAGCGGCGCCACATCCACATCCAGGGAGCAGCTTGAATCGGTGGCCGGACACCTCAGAAAGATATCCTCATCCAATTCAACCAATTTTGATTAATTTCGTGCATCAAATAACAAACGCGATATGGCAAAAATAAAACGGATCGGCGTACTTACATCCGGCGGCGATGCCCCGGGAATGAATGCGGCCATCCGGGGAGTTACGCGAACCGCCATTTATTACGGACTCGAGGTCACCGGCATCAGGCACGGGTACCACGGCATGATCAACAAGCATTTTGTCAACATGAAAGCCCACAGCGTCAGTGATATCCTGGCAAGGGGGGGGACCATGCTCAAGACTTCCCGTAGCAAGGAATTTATGGAGCCTGAGGGACGCAGGCAGGCTTATGAGAGCCTGAAGGAGGCAGGCGCGAACCGCCATTTATTACGGACTCGAGGTCACCGGCATCAGGCACGGGTACCACGGCATGATCAACAAGCA
>DSDZ01000480.1 GCA_011048475.1 Bacteroides sp.
GGCCAGGTTCTTTGAATCCCTGCGCAACGGCGATTTTAGGCAGGACGATTGATCATCCGGCACAATTTTCACCCGTTCCACGCAGTTAATACTATATTCGGGAAACCTCAGGCATGATTCGGCTCTTCCACTGGTCCATCCTTCTGCTGTTTGTCACCCGGGGACTGCTCGCGCAGGAAACCGGGCTGGTCCGCGGGATCATCACCGACAGCCTGGACCAGGCCATTGAACTGGCCAACGTGTCCCTTCTGGGGAGACAGGAGGGCACCATGACCGGGGAAGACGGAACCTTTGAGATCCGGATCCCTTCCAATCGTTCGTTCACGCTGGTGGTCTCCTGTGTGGGATACCGCACAGAACAATTCACCGTCCGTCTGCAGGCGGGCGAAACGGACGAGCGCCGCATCGTTCTCAAAAGGGACGTCAAATCGCTGGATGAAGTATCCGTTACCGCCAGGCAGGAAAGGGCCAGCACCTTCAGGAGGATCAACATCGAAGAACTGAATTACATGCCCACCACCACCGGCAAGGTGGAGGCGATCATCAAGTCCCAGGCTGGTGTCAGTTCCAGCAATGAACTCAGTTCCCAGTATTCGGTCAGGGGAGGTAATTTTGACGAAAACCTGGTGTATGTGAATGATATTGAAATATACCGGCCTTTCCTGGTCCGTTCGGGAGAGCAGGAGGGACTGAGCTTCATCAATTCCGACCTGGTCTCTTCGGTAAAATTCTCCGCAGGGGGGTACGACGCACGGTACGGGGACAAGATGTCCTCGGCGCTGGACATCTCCTACAGGAAGCCCAAAAAGTTTGCAGGATCTGCCTCGCTGAGCCTGCTCGGCGCATCGGTCCACCTGGAGGGCAGCTCCCGGGATCAGCGGTTCACCTACCTGGCCGGGTACCGCTATAAAACCACATCCTACCTGCTGAACACCCTGCAGACAAAGGGGGATTACAAACCGCAGTTCTCCGATTTTCAAACCCTCCTCTCCTGGCGGCTGACCCGCAAGCTGGAAGTCTCCTTCCTGGGCAACTATTCATCCAACAAGTACCGGTTCATCCCAAGCGAAACGGATGTGGAATTCGGGACCAAGGACCTGCCCCTGAATCTGAAGATATACTATGAAGGACAGGAGGTGGACCAGTTCGATACCTACCTCGGGGCGCTGAGTGTCCACTACCGTCCGACCCGGAATACCTCCCTGAAGTTCATCGGATCGGCTTTCAGGACATCGGAACGGGAGACCTTCGACATTCTGGGACAGTACTGGATCAATGAGCTCGACAACACCATCCAGTCGGAGACCTTCGGCGACAGCATCCTGAATGTGGGGGTGGGCTCCATGCTGTCCCATGCCCGGAACTATCTGGATGCCATTGTGGTCACGGCATCTCACCTGGGCAGTTACCAGACCGGCCGCAACCGGTTGCAGTGGGGACTGAACGCCAGATATCAGGATTTCTTCGACCGGATCAGGGAGTGGGAACTGGTCGACTCCTCGGGGTATGTGCTCCCCGACCTGGAGGACCGGATCGATATGGGCCGTTTCAGGAGCTCCGAGCAGCAGATCGCCTACGGCCAGATGAGTACATTCATCCAGAACACCCTTGAGATCAACAGCAAAAAGGCGGAATATTTCATCACCACGGGGATCCGGGGCACGCTGTGGGATTTCAACAGGACCCTGATGGTGAGTCCCCGGGTCACTATCAGCACCCAGCCCTTCTGGGAACGGGACATGATGTTCCACCTCTCTGCCGGGTACTACTTCCAGCCTCCTTTCTACAAGGAGATGCGCCGGCCCGACGGGAGCATCAACGAGGGCATCCTGCCCCAGCGATCGATCCACCTGCTGGTGGGTGGTGACTATATCTTTTCCATGTGGGACAGGCCGTTCAAGCTGACCGGAGAGGCTTTCTACAAATGGCTGGATGACCTGATCCCCTATAAGATTGAGAATGTGCGGATCCGGTATGCCGGTGAGAACATCTCCCGGGGATATGCCAGGGGGATCGACTTCAAGCTGAACGGGGAGTTCGTGCACGGAGCCGAATCCTGGATGACCCTGTCGCTGCTGCAAACCCGGGAGGATGTGGAAGGGGATGTGGCTTATATCTTCGACGGAGAGGGGTATGTGCTGACTGAAGCAGGGAAGTTTCCCCGTCCCACCGACCAGTTGTTCACATTCGGACTCTACTTCCAGGATTACTTCCCGAACAATCCCGATTACAAGGTGCACCTGAATGCATTTTACGGGACCGGCCTGCCACTGAGCAGTCCCAACGAGGAACAGTATTACACCGACATCCGGATGAGGCCCTACAGGCGGGTGGACATCGGTTTCTCGAAGGTGATCAAAAGGGAAACGGATAATATCGGGGAGAGGAATCCCCTGCGGTTTTTCAAGAGCATCTGGATCAGCGGTGAGATTTTCAACCTGCTCGGGATCAAAAATGAGGCATCCTATCTGTGGATCAGGACCGTATCTGACCAGGAAGGGATCCCGGGCCGGTTCGGTGTTCCGAACTATCTGACCGGCCGGCGTTTCAACGTGAGAATCTCCATGCAGTTCTGATCCTTCCACATTCAGAAGTTTTGTGTAAGTTTATGGCTTCAAAC
>DSDZ01000437.1 GCA_011048475.1 Bacteroides sp.
GCAGATGACTCTATCTGAAGGCGGACTGATATCACCGGTAAATGATAGTCTCGGATACGGCCGCTGGGTTCTTTCACTCTCACTGGCAAGCAGTTTGCCAGGCAAAACATCATTGATTCCCATAAAACCCTTCCTTAACCTGTTGCTGAATGATCATGGCAGCAGAACAGCCGGCAACCTCCTGTTCTGTGAAGCGGGGCTGAAGGCAGGCATATGGAACCTGTTCGAGATCTACTTCCCCCTGCTGGTGTCAGGTAACATTAAAGAAATTACCGGATCATTAAAGAACAGAATCCGTTTTGTTTTCAGGCTTGATGCGCTGATCTCAACATTCTGAGCGTGAATAATTCGCTGCTGACTGTAATCATGCGTTTTTAAATGCCTTTTTACCGGCGAATCCGGATGCGCTACCCAATGCGTGTTCAATCCTCATGAGCTGGTTGAATTTCTCGATTCGCATTAATGACCCTCTGAAGGCTTAGTTTTTTCCTTTGATGTGCCAATTTCTCTGCCAGTTCACAGATATAACTTCAGGCAACTGAAGATCAGGAGCCAGTGAACCAAAAAATCAGTCAATTTCTCCTGAGCACCTGTAAGTTGCACATAGCTCCCCAAGACCTGGCCAAGGCCGGATCTGAAATAAAAAATCACTTCCCCGAAATCCGTACAAACTGAGATTATTGTTTTACTTCCGTCCAGTTTTCATGAACCGATAGCCAATCACCGTCGGCAAACCTGAAAACCGATGTAACCTTCCATGGAGCAGCTGCTTCTCCCTCGAATGTTCCCTGGTAACGGTAAGATACGACTACCATATCATCATAATACTGAAATACCGGATCAATGAGTACATGCTGGTGCGGAGGAATCTGGCCAATAAAGGCTTCAAGGTAAGTCTTGAGGGCTTCATAACCGGTAACCCTGTTCTGGGCTCCAAGGTCATCGCTCCAGATGATATCCGGGGCTGCACACTCAGTGAAGCCCATTGGATCACCGGCAGCCCATTTGTCATTTGCAGCCGTAATTTTTCCCCAGATAGCTGTTTTGGCTTCGTCCTGAGTTGGCACTGCCTGTTCATTCTTACATGTGAGAAGAAGCAGAGGAACGATTAATACGAGAACAGTAGTGTAAATAAATCCTGCTCTGAACGGAGTTTTCTTTTTCATAATGCCTTGATTTGATATTTTTTTGGTTGCTAATATTAGCATATACAAATTTAAGCCCGTATAAAGTGATTGTCAAGTAAATCCGAATTTTACCATGATTCGTTTCCTTTGTTCGAAGGTATCAGGACTGAAAACCTGAAGCGTTCCAGGTAGATTGCCATTTCCGATAATGGATATCTGTTATTTGCTAAAGGATCTGCAGCGGACATGCCCGGATTTGTGTGGGGAAACCTCTGAGCATTCTTGTCTGCTTTCGTTTGAGCAAAGCAGAATACAATATAAGCATTTAATAATTAAGATATTATAACGCTGTAATTTTCGAATAAATAATCCTGGATCAGGTGCCCAATGATCCCAGATTTTGCATGCCAAGCCTGCTATCCTGTTATAAATTAACCCGATATGTCGGGTCAGAGACAATCTCCCGAAATTTTTCATGATTCCTTACCGGATCCCAGAAAGGATCAATCCTGAGCTCTTCTGCCGTAATATAACCGTGAAAGCTAATTACATCTTCAAGCCTTTTCATTGCCTCATCGTAGTCTTCTGTCATAACCAGGATTCTGACCATAGCCAATTCCTGGAGGACCCCGACAAGGGCATCCTTTTGGAAACCAAGTAAATCAATGGCTTTTTCTCCTGCCATTATGGCTTCTTCCTTTAAGCCAAGACCTGCACTGGCAATCCCGAGTGAGCAGTAAAGACGGTAATCGTTTTCTGCCCCGGAGATTTTCCTGGTAAGATGATCCCTCTCCAGGGTAAAGTGCCGGGCAGCTCCTTCATCGTCTCCCATGGCACGGCATATCAAACCCAGCTGCAGGTGCTTCGTATAATAGAAATTCTGAAAACTGATCGGATCATCAGACAGTGAGTTCATTAATTGAAGGGCCTGGTCATAGTTTCTTTCAAGGAATGCCAGTTGTGACTGGTAGCGTTTCAGATCCCGGGCCTCAAAGGAGTCCTTGTTTTTTGCAATAAATTCACCGGCTGCCTGTAGCTGGCCCGTAGAAATATACAAGTCTGACAGATTCATATAAGTTTCTGTATTATCAGGACTTATGTAGATCGTTCGCTTGAAATACTTTTCAGCCTTATCATATTCACGCAGAACCCTGAGGGTAAAAGCGGCATCTTCCCAATAGAAAAACACCGAAGAATTCATGGATAAGGCCTTTTCATTCAGCTCCAATGACCTTGAGAATTCCCCGATCCTCCTGCACACGAAACTGATAGATGCAATAATATAATCATCATTCGGGTAATCATCTCTGAGTTTCTCCAACAGCTCAATAGCCCTATGATAGTCACGCTTGCAATGATAGAAGTACCATGCTTCTTCAAACCGCACCTCCTTTGAACCCGGTGACAATGCCTTTGCTTTATCGAGGTAGCTTTTCGCTGTTGCCAGGTTTTCTTCACTCAGGTCATAACAGAACCAGTACAGGAA
>DSDZ01000137.1 GCA_011048475.1 Bacteroides sp.
CCGAATGGATGATCATCCTTCATTCCTTTGATTTGATCAGGATCTCTCCTATTTTTATCCTGCAATCAATACCAGATGCAGATGGGACAAAAACCGGTTCCGGGATATTACGGATTCAGGATCTATTTTCTGTCCACCATCCTTTATTTCTTTCTGGTCATTCCCTTTCTGATGTTCCTGGCCTTCCAGCGTGTTCCGGCCATCGCAGAGAAAGCGAACCTGGCAGGTGGTGACGGCCGGGCGGGAGCACAACTCCGCATGGTGGCTCCCGATTCCGGGATGTTTTACAGCCAGGAAGCGATAGACAGCATGATCAGGGAGTCGGTCCCTGCTGAGGCGCTGGCCGGGGAAGCACAGGAAGATTCGGTTAAGAATGAAACCGGAGCCGGATTCAGGCCGCATGTGACCGTGGGAAACGAAGAGCACCAGGAAACCACCATCAGGTTCTTTGAGGAGAAGGGCCCTTTTGAAATTTACTTCCGCCTGCTGTTCTACCTGCTCATCATCAGCTTCCTTGCAGGGCTTTTTTTTAACCTGCCTTTCAAGCGGTATCTGAGGCTGAAACGCAGGGAGAAGAAAATTCCCGGAAAATTGCGGGCATATTGCAGGAAGTATCTGTTCTTCACACCGGTGGTAAACAGCGTGATCATCACCCTGCCCAATCTGGTGATCGTTGTTTTTTCGCTGGTTTACATCATTATCGGGCAGCGGTTCCCGGGCGACCTGGAAAGGGACCTGTTTATCCAGTTTTTCTACATTACCCTGGTGGCCACCCTTTTGGAATTCCTGTTCGTTTATTTCTGGCAGAGGCACAGGATCCACATCAAGTACATCGAACATTTTTTCACGGAAACAGAACTGAGGGAGAAGGTATTCCGGCGGAAAAGGGGAATGATCCGAAACCGGCTGATGATGGCCAGCGGGATGACCACCTTTTTGCCGCTCCTGGTGGTGCTGGTCTACCTCATCCTGAGCCTCACCTCCATCAAAGATCTGGACATGGATGTCTTTACAAGGGAACAGGCGAAGATCCTCATCGGTCCGATGGGCACATTCATGAACCCGGATCAGGAGATACTGGCTGCCGATAAATTTTCCATGCTGTTCTATGTGAATGCGGTGGATTCCATCATCATGATCGTGGGGATCGCCACGGGGATCATGGCTTCGCTGATCTACCTGATGTTGTTCATCAAATGGACCAACCAGGACATCACCGGTCCCGTGAAGGAACTCCTGACAAACATCAGGAATACCCGGGAAGGCGAGCCCGGGCAGTATGCCATCGTCCGCACGAACGATGAGATCGGGGAACTCGCGGAAGGATATAACCAGATGACCCGGAAGATGAAGGATTACCTGGAGGACATCTCCAGGATGAACCGGGAACTTGAGCAAAAGGTGAAGGAGCGGACACGGGAGGTGGTCATGCAGAAGGAAGAGATCGAGGCTCAGAAGGAGGAGATCGAAGCACAGCTGGACCTGGCCACCATGCAGCGGGACACCATTTCGCAGCAGAAGGACCTGATCCTGGACAGCATCCAGTACGCGGAAAGGATCCAGTCGGCCCTGCTCCCCCCCACCACCTACCTGTCGGATATCCTGAAGGATCATTTCATCCTGTTCAGGCCAAGGGATATTGTGAGCGGCGATTACTACTGGACCACGCTCAGGGGGGACAGACTCATGATCGCGGTGGCCGACTGCACCGGACATGGTGTTCCCGGTGCTTTCCTGAGCATGCTCGGGATCACTTACATGAACGAGATCGTGAACAGGAATGAATCCATCCGGGCGAACCAGATCCTGGACGAGCTGAGAGACTTTGTGATCAGCTCACTGCACCAGACCGGCTCCAGGGGTGAGGCGCGCGACGGGATTGAGATCGCGCTGTGTATCATCCACACCGGGACCCACATGATGGAGTATGCCGGCGCCAACCGGCCGGTGTACCTGGTCAGGGAGGGGGCCACAAGAGAGGCCGGCTCTTCCGGCCGGGATCACAGCCTGATCCAGATCAGGGGCGACCGGATGCCCATCGGGATCTACGAGCAGGAGGTGGTCCCCTTCACCAGCCAGGAGATCCGGTTGCAGGAGAACGATTCCCTGTACCTGTTCTCCGACGGGTACGTGGACCAGCTGGGGGGGCCTGACAGGAAAACCTTCCGGTCGAAAAGATTCAGGGAATTTCTCCTGGAGATCCGTGAGCATCCCATGGAAGTGCAGAAAAAACTCCTGTCCGAAAGACTGGAGCAATGGCAGGGGAATGTGGAACAGATCGACGATATCCTCGTAATGGGGATCAGGATTTGACGGGGTCAGGATATGGTCACATACTCAAAGGGAAGCTTTGACATCCTGGACATCTCCTTCCCCACTTCCAGCATGTCCTCGTCATCCTCTTCGTAGTGCCACTTCACACCCACCTGCTGGCCTTCGGTATTCAGCCTGCTGAGTGTTTTGAAGATATCCAGGATGAATTTTGCGGATGTGGAATTGAAATATTCGAAATTAAAATGGAACTCCAGGGGAATTCCCCCGTTGCCGGAATCCCCGGCGGACAGTTCACCTGCGTAACTTTCGAGCCATTCCAGCACGGGCATATAAAAAC
>DSDZ01000082.1 GCA_011048475.1 Bacteroides sp.
ATCAAAAGGACCCGTGCCGACAGGATATTCAATAAAAGGTACCGGATCTCCAATTTCAGGAAGGCTCTCCTGCTGGGCTCCCTGTGGATCAGGTACCGGATGGGGCTCGCGTGATGGAAAACAGTTCATGGACATACTACACCCTCCTGGGCCTTTCGTTGCTCTATCCCGTTGCCCAGAGTTTTGAGAAGCGGGTGTTCATGCACCGGAAATTCAAATTCATCTTCCCGGGGCTGCTGATCACCGGTGCGGTTTACGTCCTGTGGGACATCTGGTTCACCGGCGCGGGGATCTGGGGTTTCAACCACAACTACACGAGGGACTTCTACGTCCTGGGACTGCCCTTCGAGGAACTGCTGTTCTTCCTGGTGGTACCTTACTGCTGTGTTTTCCTTTACGAGGTGCTCCGGTATTTCGTGAAACGATTTTATTACCCCGGTTTTTCCCGGATCGTGATCTACATTTTTTTGGTGCTGATGATCGGATCGCTCCCGTTCGTCACCGACAGGATCTACACCTTCACCGCGATGGCCTTTACCTCGCTGATGCTGATCCTTCAGCTGATGCAGAAAACCTACAATTCCTGGTTCTCCGGTTTTATCCTCACCTACCTTGTATCCCTCATTCCTTTTCTGGTGGTGAACGGGGTGCTCACCTCCATTCCGGTCGTCTGGTACAACAATGCCGAAAACCTGGGAATCCGCATCTATACAATCCCCGTGGAAGATTTTATTTATCTGATGGGACTACTGTTGCCAACCATCAATATTTACCAGTTGCTGCTCCGGAGGTTCGCCTCTCCGCATCTGAGGTCACGGATTGACCTGGACACCGTCTCGGGTTTTTGAAAACCGGCCACATGTATGTTACACATCATTTTTTTGGTGAATGAGAAACACCTAATTTCGTTCGAACGCGGAATTGATTTCATATGGACAATATCCTTGTTATCGGAGCAGCCGGACAGATCGGATCGGAACTGGTCGCCGAGCTTCGGACAATTTACGGCAATGCCCACGTGTATGCCACCGACATCAAGCAGGCCCCGCCCGATATTCTGGAAGGGGGACCGTTTCAGATCCTGGATGTAATGGATGATAAGCAGCTGATCCATTTCATCATCCGTCACAAGATCAGCCAGGTCTATCACCTTGCCGCCGTGCTCTCCGGCAATGCCGAGAAGCTGCCCACCCAGGCATGGCGGATCAATATGGACAGCCTGATGAACATCCTGGAGGTGGCAAAAATGGTGGAGGAGGTGAAAAAGGTGTTCTGGCCCAGCTCCATCGCGGTCTTCGGTCCCACCACCCCCCGCCATGAAACCCCCCAGCGCACTGTTATGGATCCGGTGACCGTTTACGGGATCAGCAAACTCGCAGGCGAAAGATGGTGTGATTACTATTTTAAAAAATTTGGTGTGGATGTGAGGAGTCTCAGGTATCCCGGACTGATCAGCTATAAAACAGAACCGGGGGGAGGGACCACCGACTACGCCGTGGAGATCTACTTCGAAGCCGTGAGGCAGGGTAAATATGAGTGTTTCCTGACTGAAGCCACGGCCCTCCCCGTGCTGTTCATGCCGGATGCCATCACCGCCACCATCAACCTGATGGAGGCGGACCGCTCCAGTCTGACCGTCCACAGCAGCTACAACCTGGGTGGGATGAGTGTGACACCCGGTGAGATTGCAGTTGAGATTCGGAAACACATCCCGGAGTTTGCCATCAGCTATAAACCCGACTTCAGGCAGGCCATCGCCGACACCTGGCCCCATAGTGTGGATGATTCCAAAGCCCGGGAGGACTGGGGATTTGCCCAGACATATGACCTGGAGAAGATGACCGGGATCATGCTGAAGGAGATCAGAGAGAAACTAAAAACCTGACATATGTACGGAAAATTCAAGGAGCACCTGCAGCAGGAACTGGAGCAGATCCGTGAAGCAGGATTGTTCAAATCCGAAAGGATCATCACCTCGGCTCAGGATGCGGAGATCACCCTGGAGAACGGCAGCAGGGTACTGAATTTTTGTGCCAACAACTACCTGGGCCTTTCCAACCATCCCGAACTGATCCGTGCAGCCGGGGAGGCCATGAAAACCCACGGTTACGGGATGTCATCCGTCAGGTTCATCTGCGGCACCCAGGACCTTCACAGATCCCTCGAAAAGAAGATCGCTGATTTTTTCGGAACCGCCGACACCATCCTCTATGCGGCCTGCTTCGATGCAAACGGGGGCCTGTTTGAACCCCTGCTCACCGCGGAGGATGCCATCATTTCCGATGCATTGAACCACGCCTCTATCATCGACGGGGTCCGGCTCTGCAAAGCACAGCGGTACCGGTACCGGCACAATGACATGGAGGATCTGGAGCAGCAGCTGGCAGAGGCCCGTGCGCAACGGTTCCGGATGATCGTCACCGACGGGGTCTTTTCCATGGACGGGGATGTGGCACCGGTGGACCGGATCATTGCGCTCGCAGAAAAATATGACGCCCTTGTCATCGTGGATGAAAGCCACTCTGCCGGGGTGGTCGGGGAGAGCGGCCGCGGGGTCACCGAGTTGTTCAACGCCAGGGGGAAGGTGGATATCATTACCGGTAC
>DSDZ01000520.1 GCA_011048475.1 Bacteroides sp.
ACAGGGAATGCTGCCTGACAAGCAGGCTGTACTTGTATTTCAGCCTGGGGGACTGGTTCGAGACGAAGGTCAGCGGGAATTTGGTCAGTTCGTTTGAGGTGAGACGTCCGGAAGATCCCACATGTATCTCATCAATATCCAATGTCTTATAGCAGATATAGAGGGAATCGGTGGGATATTCGTACTCGTACAGGGCAACCCCGTCCCAGATGGCGCTGATCAGGTAATTGGCGTGGTATTCGTAGGTCTCCTCGAGCTGCCACATGACGTTCCTGGAATCGTTCAAATCCCCTTTCACGTCCACATAGAACTGGACCCCGTAATAGGTCACCCGTTCATCGGCGGTCGGCTGACTGTCCACCTCGAAATAGAGGTCCGCCGGCTCGGGGCACGGCAGAAGAGAATCGTAGGCCGATTCGTATTGCGCTCCTTCCGGGGTATCGATAAACAGTTTGTAGGACCTGTTCACACCCAGAAAATCCTCATCCAGATCGGCCCGGTAAATCCCCGGGGCATCTTCCGTATAGATGGCTTCCATCCCGGCACGATCCTGCACCCGGACCACACATCCTTCCACCGGGATGAATTCGGGTTCCTCCAGCTTTGAGGAGCGGCTGACCCGGACATAATGTGCGCCCGGCCTGTCCGTGATCCTGCCGCTCACAACCAGGGTCCCCTCCGACTCCTCAATGTCTGGCTGGAAGGGTTCCACGCATGAAACCGCTGCCAGGACCAGGAATCCGGCTACCAGGAAGCCCGTGACCAGATCTCTAATCGCTCGCATAGTTGCCCAGTTTGAAGTTCCACGACAGTGTCACAATGGGTTGTCCGAAAACAGAGAGTTTATACCCCTTTAAAGTCCCTCCCTCATTCCTGTAATATACAGAGTAGGCATTTTTCCTGCCGGTCAGATTATAGATATTCAGCATCCAGTAACTGTGCGCCAGTTTTACCCTTTTCAGGTTCCCCTCCAGGTTCACCGACAGATCCATCCTGAAATAATCGGGGATCCGGTACTTGTTCCGTTCCGAATACTGCACATGCTGGACCCCGTCCATGTAATAGATGGAAACCGGATAGGTCACCGGTCGCCCGGTGGTATAGGTCATATTGAATGAAAGGCTCAGCCGCCTGTTGAGCCTGTAATTGGAGACCAGGTTCACATTGTGGGGACGGTCATAATTGGAAGGATAGACCCGGCCGTTGTTGATGCTTTCCCCGGGACCGTCCCCTTCAATATGCATCAGTGACCTGGAATAGCTGTATCCGATCCAGCCGTTGAGTTTCCCCGCGTTCTTGCGGACCATCACTTCCGCCCCGTATGCCCGTTGTTTTCCCTGGAGGGTTTCCATTTCCACGAAGGGACTGTTGATGAATGAAGCGCCGTCCCTGTACTCCACCACATTGTCGACCCATTTGTGGTACACCTCCAGGCTGGCACTGATCCCCTTCTTCCTGAATTCATGGTAGTAGCCGGCCGACAGCTGGTCCGCCACCGGGGGGGCCAGGTGGTAGTCGCACAGTTTCCACTGGTCGGTGGGTGCGATGGCAATTGTATTGCTGAGCATGAAAAGGAACTGGCGGATCCGGTTGTAGGATATTTTTACTGAGTTGTCGTTCCCGAGCAGATAGGTGAGTGCTACCCGGGGCTCCGGGCCTGAATAGGATCCGATCTTCTGTCCCGCCCCGAATTGCAGGGTATCGGCAATGTTGGCCTCCAGCCGCGGCATTCCCTCCACGTACCCGTAAACCTCTGCAGGTCCAAGTGCCATGTACCCGCTGTACCTGAGGCCCCCGTACAGCGTAAGCCGCGGTGTCAGATTGATCTCATCGGCCACATAAAGGGCAGCCTCCACCCCGTCCTCCGTACCCAGATCCACTGGAAACCGCATGGAGATATCCCCGTAGGGCTCCACCACCCCCCTGCCGAGCCTGTAATAATTCACATTACCCCCGAAGGTAAGCCTGTGTGATCCAAGGGAAAGCCAGGTAAAATCGGTTTTCAATTCAAAATGATCGATCCTGTAGGTTTGCTGGTAGGCATATGCGGCCACCGTCTCATCCACCGTCCGGAACGCATACTCCCCGAATACCGCCGCCAGGTTCCCCGAAAGCCTGGAACTGAAGCGCTGGTTGTAAATGACCGATGCACCTGCATTGGAATAGGTATAATCATTGGAAGTCCCCAGCGAGAACCTGTCCTTGCTGTAATACCCGAAAGTCTTGATCAGGCTGTGCTCACCGGGTTCGAAGGTAAGGCTGCCGGCCAGGTCGTAAAAAAGTGCGTTGCTCTCTCTCAGCTGGGGATCCTCCAGACGGCTGAGGATCCAGTCCGAATAGGTGGAACGCGCGCTCAGCACGAAGGCTCCCTTTTCCCTGATGACGGGTCCTTCCACGGCCACATGGCCGGTCACGGGACTGATCCCTCCCCTGGCGGTGTATTCGTTCATGTTCCCCTGCCTGGTGGAGATATCAAAGAAAGAGGCGAGCCTTCCCCCGAAGTGCGCGGGCAGGTTGCTCTTGTAGAGCGAAAAATCCTTGATGATGTCCGGATTCAGCGACGAGAAGAATCCGAAAAGGTGTGAACTGTTGTAGAG
>DSDZ01000034.1 GCA_011048475.1 Bacteroides sp.
GGATCTGACTCCAACAATACGGAAACAACAGCCGAACTGAAAAACAGCAGGTGGATCATCAACGGGAAGAAGATCTATATCACCAACATTTCCTCTCCCATGTCGGGAGGCATTACAGTTCAGGCGATCACCGGGAATCCGGGCGATAACAGGAAAGAGCTCTCAGTGATTCTGGTCGAGCGCAACACCCCCGGTTACAGCGTGGAGACAATCCAAACAAAAATGATGTGGAGGGCGGCGGATACCGGCAGGGTCTATTTCAACAATGTGGAGGTCCCGGAAGAGAACCTGCTCGGGGAACGGGGTAAGGGAGCCAAGATCATGCTGGCCACACTCGACGGAGGAAGGCTCTCCATTGCCGCTATGGGACTGGGGCTGGCCAGGGGCGCCTTCGAGATGGCCATGGAATATGCCTCGAAGAGGATCCAGTTCGGGAAACCTATCAGGAGTTTCCAGATCAACTCTTTCAAGCTCGCAGATATGGCCACAAAGATCGAACTGGCCCGCAACCTCCTCTATAAAGCTTGCTGGCTCAAGGATCAGAAACTGCCCTTCGGCAAGGAAGCGGCCATGGCAAAACTGTACACCTCGGAGATTGCGAGGGAGGTTGCCAACGAGGCCCTCCAGATCCACGGGGCGCACGGACTGATGAAGGAGAATCCCATCGAGCGGTTTTACCGCGACCAGCGCATCCTGGAGATCGGGGAGGGAACCTCCGAGATCCTGCGGCTGGTGATCGCGCGCAAACTGGGAATCCGATAAACAACCCTTTTCATGGAACATCTTGAAAGCAGAAAACGAGACCACATCGAGCTGGCATTCAAATCACAGACCGGGATCCCTGAGATGGACCGGCGGTTCCACTATGAACCGATGCTGCAGGCGCATCCCGGTCAGGGATTACAGCCCTTCACGTTCCTGGGGAAAACCCACAGGGTTCCCATGTGGGTGAGCAGCATGACCGGCGGCACAAAAATGGCCGGCACGATCAACCGGAACCTGGCCATGGCGTGCAATGAATTCGGGATGGGAATGGGACTCGGGTCCTGCCGGATCATCCTTGAAGATGATACCTATTTCGGAGATTTCGACATGCGGGCGATCATCGGGGATGATCTTCCCTTATGGGCCAACCTGGGCATTGCACAGATCGAGGAGCTGGTTGCCCGGGACAAAGTATCCGCTGCCACAGCGCTCGTGGAAAAGCTGCGTGCCGACGGACTGATCATCCATGTGAATCCCATGCAGGAGTGGTTCCAGCCGGAAGGGGATATCCTTGCCCGCCCTCCCCTGGAGACCATTAAAAGGTTCATGGACCGGTTCAACCACCCGCTCATTGTGAAGGAAGTGGGACAGGGCATCGGACCGGAAAGCCTCCGCCAGCTGCTACAGATGCCCCTCCAGGCCATTGAATTCGCAGCTTTCGGGGGAACAAACTTTGCCCGGGTGGAACTCCTGAGGGACGAAAATGCCTCCAGAGAACTCTACGAGCCGCTTTCCCGGGTGGGAGAGGATGCCGTTTCCATGCTGGATGATGTGAACGATATTGCACGCAACGGACCAACTGCCTGCCGTGAGGTAATCATTTCCGGCGGGGTGAAGACATTCCTGGACGGATATTACCTGATCAGGAAATCTGTGCTGCCGGCTGTTTACGGAATGGCATCCACGTTTCTGAAGTACGCAAGGGAGGATTATGAACAGCTGAGTGCCTACATCCATTCCCAGGTGAAAGGGCTGGAAATGGCATATGCCTACCTAACCCTGAGAACCTGAACGGTCATGTCATCACCCCACATCGTACAGGGTTTTTCGAAGCTCACCCGTTTGGAAAAACTGGAGTGGCTCCGGAAACAGGGCCTTCTGGCCGAAGAGCGTCTCCGGCACCTGGAGGGACACCTGCATCCGGATCCCCGGATCCAGGAGATCTATGAGGAGATCAGCGAGAACACAGTGTCCAATTATTTCCTTCCTTTCGGGCTCGCTCCTAATTTTCTGATCAACGGCGAACTGATGACCCTTCCCATGGTCATTGAAGAAAGCTCCGTGGTGGCTGCCGCCTCCCATGCCGCCAAATTCTGGGCCCTGCACGGGGGATTCCACGCGGAGGTCACGGAGACCCTGAAAGTGGGACAGGTCCATTTTACCTGGACCGGACAGGAACAGGCGCTTCTGGATGTATCCGAAACCATCGCGGACAGATTGAAGCTATCGGTAAGACCCATCACATCCAGGATGGAGCAGCGGGGAGGCGGGGTGGAAAAGATCAGTATCCGGCGCGGCAGCAGTGAGCTCCCCGACTATTACCAGCTGCTGGTGACATTCCGGACCGCAGATGCGATGGGTGCCAATTTCATCAATTCGGTCCTGGAGGCAATGGCAGTAGAATTCCCTTCCCTGGTGGAAGCGATGAGACTGGAAGGAGAGCTTTCCGTGGTGATGTCCATTTTGTCCAACTACACTCCCGAAAGCAGGGTGATCTGCCGGGCGGAGGGGGATGTGAACCTCTTCAACGGGCTGGACCGCCGCATGTCCGGGAAAGAATTTGCCCGCAGATTCAAACTGGCGGTGGATATCGCCGGGCATGACCCGTAC
>DSDZ01000383.1 GCA_011048475.1 Bacteroides sp.
ACCTGGAGGAAAGAAATATCGGTGCGGATATCAGGGAGACCGGCAGTATCGGGCTTCTGTCAGAAGAACCGGTGTTATCGGTCCAGCTGCCAGGCCGTACCAGGCTGTTTTTCAGGAGAGTGACAGCAGACAGGGTCCCTGCGCTCCTGGATGACATCTTCCACATGGTGATCCCTGAGGAGTTGGTGATCGGACAATTGCCCGGGAACAGGCAGGAAACCTGGAGTGACATCCGCAACCTGGATGACATCCCGTTTTTTGCCCTTCAGAGCAGGATCGTACTGGAACACTGCGGCATCATTGATCCATTTTCACTGGCTGAATATGTGGGAAGGGGAGGATACAGCGCTTTTCTCAGTGTGATCCGCAGGTATACCTTCAGTGAGGTCTGTAACCTGGTGATCCGCAGCGGATTGAGAGGAAGATCAGGGGGAGGGTTCCCCACGGGGCTGAAATGGAAAACGGCCGCCGATACACCATCTGATCAGAAGTATCTGATCTGCAATGCAGAAGAAAGTGATCCAGGTGCATTTACGGATCGATATCTCATGGAAGGGAATCCTTTCCAGTTGCTGGAGGGGATCGCCATTGCTGCTTACGCCATCGGGTCAAACAGGGCATACATATACATCCGGAGTGAATTGAAGGATTCCGTAAAGAGAATCGACCATGCCATCAGGGAGCTGAGGAATTTTGGCCTGCTCGGTGACAATATCCTCGATAGCGGTTATAACCTGCAGATCTCACTTCGCAAGGGTCCGGGCGCCTTTGTGTGCGGCGAAGAAACCGCACTCATTGCGAGCCTGGAAGGAAGAAGGGGGATGCCTGCCCCCAAGCCTCCCTATCCCACCGCCACGGGGTACCTGGGAAGGCCTACGGTTGTTAACAATGTGGAGACCCTATCCAACCTTCCGGGAATCATCCGGAAAGGGCCGGACTGGTTCCGGAGCATCGGGCAAAAGGATTGTCCCGGCACAAAAATATTCAGCATTTCGGGCCGGTCCAGGATTACCGGGCTGGTGGAAGTGCCCATGGGAACCACATTCGATGTAATTGTTAACAAAATCACAGGAGGAGTGGAGCGGGGCAGGGAGCTGAAGGCGGTCCACGTGGGCGGACCGCTGGGTTATATGATCCCCCCGGCTTTGATGGATCTGGAAATCACCTATGAAAACCTGAAAAAACATCAGCTGGGAATGGGTTCGGGAGGCATCCTGGTGTTGGATGACCGGACCTGTGTGGTCAATATGGTCAGATATTTCACGGCCTATGTGGATAAGCAAAGCTGCGGCAAATGTATCCCCTGCAGGGAGGGGACCAGGCGGATGGCGGAGGTGATGGAGCGCATCTGCAGCAGACCCGCGGATGAACCCGATCAGTCCGCGCTGGACCGTTTCAGGGGTGTTCTGGAGATGGAGAGCCTGTCCGGAGTGATGAAGGATACATCGCTGTGTGGTCTGGGGCAGAATGCGCCCAATCCGGTAATGAGTTCACTCAAATACTTCAGGGAGGAATACGAAGCACATGTCTTCGACCGGGTATGTCCCTCAAATATCTGTACCCAGTTGAGGAGCTGGTTTATTGATGTGGACCTTTGCACGGGATGTTCCATCTGTGCGAAAAGGTGTCCCGCCGAGGCGATCATCGGAACGCCAAGGCATCCATATTTTATTGTCCAGGAAAAATGTATCGGCTGCGGGATCTGTTACGAAGTATGCAAATTTTCAGCTGTCTACTATAAATAGTATAAAAGCATGGGGATCCGTCTGGAGGTAAACGGCAGGGAGATCATCGCAGAGAAAGGTGAGACCATTCTGAGTGCGCTCAGCCGCCACGGGATGCATGTTCCGACCATCTGCAACCTGAAGGAGCTCTCTCCCACGGGGGCCTGCCGGATGTGCGTGGTGGAGGTGGAAGGGCTGGAAAACCTTGTCCCTGCATGTTCGTTCCCCGTTGAAGGGGAGCTGAAAATCAAAACCCACTCGTCCAGGGTCCTCCGTGCCAGGAAGACCAACGTGGAATTGCTGCTTTCCAACCACCCCGACGATTGTCTCTACTGCGAGAGGAACTTATCCTGCGAGCTGCAGTCACTCGCCGAACACCTGCATATCAGGGAGCGGCGCATCCCCGGGAAAAAACGCTCCGGGGGGATCGACCGGACGAGTCCGGCCATCGTTCTGGACCCTGCCAAATGTATCCTGTGTGGCAGGTGTGTGCGCGTTTGCGGGGAGATCATGGCCACCTCGACCCTGGATTTTGCCGGAAGGGGGAATGAATTAAAGATTTCCACCTCACTTGCAAAAACGCTTGATGAATCCAATTGTACGGCATGCGGTCAATGCCTGAATGTGTGTCCCACCGGTGCACTGACCGAAAATATCCAGTTCCCCGGACTGGAACCGCATCTCAGTGATCCGAAGGCCCTCGTAATGGTCCAGTATACCCCGGCCGTGGCCGTCTCCCTGGGAGAACTGCTTGGTTACAGGCCAGGCACGGATCTGGGAAAGACCATTCCTGTCCTGCTGCGGAGACTCGGGTTCGATTTCGTTGTGGAGAGTTCCCTCGGAGCCGATGTGATGATCATGGAACAGGC
>DSDZ01000504.1 GCA_011048475.1 Bacteroides sp.
CTGACGCATGGATCATTCACTTTTCATAATGCTATTTTCACCATTTTGTTAAATTTGAATGATATTATACCATTATGAAGGAGCTTCTGAAAACGATCACCCTGAGAACGGATGAATCTTTTTTTATCGGGATCTTCCAGGACCATATCGACCAGAGCACCTGGCACTATCACCAGGCATATGAATTGAGCTTTATCACGGAAGGATCCGGGAGAAGGATCGTGGGAGACTCTGTGGAGGAATTCCATCCGGGCGACCTGATCTTTATCGGTCCCCGCATCCCCCATGTCTGGTTCTCCGGCGGATCTTACCCGAAATTCCCTTCCGGCCGGACCCTTGAATCGGTCTACCTCCTGTTCGACAGCGAGATTCTCCCGCAGGAACTCACCTCCCTTCCCGAATTCGTTCATGTGAACCGGGCCCTGAAACTGGCTGAAAGAGGGATCAGGATCACCGGGGACACCCTGAACGAGGTGAGCCGTCTGATGCTTCAGCTTCCATACCTGTCCGGGATCAGGAGGCTTATGTACTTCTACGAGATCATGGATATCATCGGCAGGGGCACCTCATTCGTGTACCTGGCCAGCGCTGCCTACGCCAGGAGCAGGTTTGAGACGGCCAATGCCAGGATCAATAAAATCCACGAATACCTGATGAAAAACTACCGGGAAGAGATCAACCTGCAGAAGATTTCCGAACTGGTCCACATGGCACCTGCATCGGTCTGCCGGTTCTTCAAGGCCTCCACCGGGATCACCATATTCGCCTACCTGAACAAGATCAAGATCGACTATTCCTGCAGCCTGCTGCTGAACACCGATCTGAATATCGTGAACATCAGCGATGACTGCGGATTCAACAACCTGAGCCATTTCAACAAACAATTCAGGAGATTCATGGGGACAACCCCCACACAATACAGAAAACTGCGACAGGTCCGGCGGAACCCCCGGCGGCTGGCACAGCATTCCGTTAGTTTTTAATCATTTCTCATTGAAAATGCAAAAATAGCATCAGCATCGGCAAGGATGAATGCAGCTTTGTCGCCCTGAAAATCGTACCTTTGATCAAAACGACCACGAGATGAACGATCTTGAAATTGCCAGAACAGTCAGACTTCGCCACATCGGCGAGATTGCAGGAAAACTTGGCCTGGATGAGAAATACATCGACATGTACGGGAAGTACAAAGCCAAGATCCCCCTCTCCTTCATTGATGAAAATAAAGCAGCCGAAAGCAAACTGGTGCTGGTTTCCGCCATCACGCCCACCCCGGCCGGGGAAGGCAAGACCACCATGTCCATCGGGCTCACCGAGGGACTGAACCAGCTGGGCAGGAAAGCCACCGTGGTGCTCAGGGAGCCTTCCCTCGGACCGGTTTTCGGGATCAAAGGCGGCGCCACGGGAGGGGGATATTCCCAGGTGCTTCCCATGGAGGACATCAACCTGCATTTCACCGGCGACTTCGCTGCTGTTGAAAAGGCACACAACCTGCTGGCCGCTGCGATCGACAACAAGATCCAGAGCGCAACCAACGGAATAGACCTGGATCCCAGGACCATCTCCTGGAAACGGGTGATGGACATGAACGACCGCTCGCTCAGGAGGATCATCGTGGGACTGGGCGGCACAACTTACGGCGTGCCCAGGGAGACCGGCTTCGATATCACCGCCGCCTCGGAAGTGATGGCCATCCTCTGCCTGGCCAGGGATTTGAATGATCTGAAAAAAAGGCTGGGGAACATTTTCATCGGTTATACCTACGGGAAGGAACCCAAATATGCAAGGGACGTGATGGTGGAAGGAGCCATGACCGCACTGCTGAAAGACGCCATCAAACCCAACCTGGTCCAGACCATCGAGGGCAATCCTGCCATTATTCACGGGGGACCCTTTGCAAATATTGCACAGGGGACCAATTCGGTGATCGGCACCCGGATGGGTATGACCTTTTCGGAGTACACCGTCACCGAGGCCGGATTCGGATTTGACCTGGGGGCTGAGAAATTCTTTGACATCAAGTGCAAGAGTGCCGGACTGTCGCCAAAAGCCGTGGTGCTTACCGTGACCGTGAGGGCTTTGAAATACCACGGCGGAGTGGAGCGGGACAAGCTTACCCAGCCGGATCCGGAGGCGGTGCAGCGGGGATTGTGCAACATGGAAAAACACCTGGAGAACATCCGGCTCTTCAACGTGACCCCGGTGATCGCGGTGAACAGGTTCACCTCGGACAGCCAGGAAGAGATCCGGGCGATCCTGGACAGGGCAAAGGCGCTGAACACGGAAATTGCCATTGCGGATGTATGGGCCAGCGGGGGAAAGGGAGCACTGGAACTCGCCGAAAAAGTGGTCCGGGTCGCCGAATCTGATCCTCCGCCTTTCACCCCCATGTATGACTGGGAATGGGATGTGAAGAAAAAGATCGAAACCCTGACTACCAAAATATACGGCGCGGAGCACGTGGACTACACCCCCCAGGCCGGGAAAGATTTGAAAAAGATCGCCGAACTGGGCCTTGAAAAGCTTCCGGTGTGCATTGCAAAAACACAGAATTCACTTTCCGACAATCCTTCCCTGCTTGGACGTCCCAA
>DSDZ01000210.1 GCA_011048475.1 Bacteroides sp.
GGCGGCACAAAGACGGTCTTCCTCTCCGCACTTTTCAGATCCGTGATATCCCTGGTCCTCCAAAGATCCAGGCGGTCTCCCAGGGTATGGGTATAGTAATAGAACCCATCGGGATGGAAAAAGGCATACGGGTCCGGTCCGCTGTCAAGCAGCGGATTGTAAAAAACATCCTCTTCGGGAGCATTCATCGTGCAGCCCCAGGTGAACAGCAACAGGACAAGGGATATCGCGTGCTGTCGCTTTAATTTCCATTTCCCTGTCATCAGCATTTCATTCCCTCTCCAAGACACCCATCTGCACCGCCCATTCCTCCCAGGCGGCATTCATCTTGCTCACCCTTTCCGGGTAAATTCCTGAAAGGTCATGGACTTCCGTCCGGTCTTTCGAAAGGTCGAAAAGTTCCCAGGGACCTCCCTCCAGGGCAGCTATTTTCCAGTTCCCGATACGGATGGCCCTGCCTCCTTCATGTTCCCAGTAAAGGGTATCGCTGGTTGCGGACACCTCCCCGTTGATCAGCGGGATCATGCTCTTGCCGTCCGGCCGGGACAGTTGGTTGCCCCTGAAAACATCCGGATAATCAATACCCGCCACCTGGAGACAGGTGGGTAAGATGTCCATCACGTGGCCGACTCCGTGGTTCAGGGTCCCCTCTTTGCCTTTCAGTCCCCCGGGCCAGCAAACGACCAACGGGGTATGGATCCCCCCTTCGAAGGACTCTTTTTTCCAATACCTCCATGGGGTATTGGCCGCGCTGGCCCAGGCCGAACCCAGGTATCCCCAAGTGGTTTCCGGTCCGGGCTCCGCCGGCTCATAATCGATCGGCGTCCCGTCCCTGGTGAACCCGGGCCTGTCAAATCCCGGCGGGTATCCACGCTCATAGGAAGCCCCGTTGTCGGCCAGGAACAGGATCAGCGTGTTGTCCAGTTCGCCCTTCTCCTCCAGCTTACGGATGATCCTTCCGACTCCCTGGTCAAGGCGGTCCACCATGGCCGCATGGGCTTCCATGTGGTTGGCCTCTGTCTCCTTTTCTTCGCATTCAGCCCAGGTTTTTCCCGAGGAATTTTCAGGCAGCAAGTAATGAACCGTGTCGAGCAGTCCCATCTCAAGCTGCCGGCTGTATCTGTCGGTCCGGAGCTTTTCCCAGCCACCCTCGTACGCCCCCTGGTAGCGCTCCAGGTCCTCCGGGAGTGCATGCAGCGGCCAGTGGGGGGCAGTGTGGGCCACGTACAGAAAGAAGGGTTTTTCTTTCCCGGAGAAGCGGTCGATCAGTTCCACACTTTTATCCGTGATGAAATCTGTTATGTAAAAATCAGCCGGGACCTCCGTAATGGGTTCCTGGTTGTGAACAAGGCTGAAAGGATCGAAATAGTTGACCACACCCCAGATCACTCCCCAGTGCTCTTCAAATCCCCGGCTGCTGGGATAGGTTTCCGGGGGGGCGAACGGACCGTAATCCACCTGGTGGGCCATCCACTTCAGTTGTTCCGACGCGGGTCTGACCGCCTGGGTCCTGCTCAGGTGCCATTTCCCGGCCATGCCTGTACTGTATCCGTTTTCCTGCAAAACCTCCGCCAGGGTGGGGACCTCCTGAGAGAGGTTCTGTCCGTTCCTTGCAAGCCCCACCCGGTGCTGGTACATGCCCGTCATCAGGGAGGCCCGCGTGGGACAACACCTGGCACAATTGTAAAACTGGGTGAACCGGATCCCCTCCGCAGCCAGATGGTCCAGGTTCGGGGTATGGATCTCGCCCCCGTAACAACCAATGTCGGAATACCCCATGTCATCCGCCATGATGATCACGATGTTCGGCCGTTCCGGGTCACTGTTCTTTTTCTGCTGTCCGCATCCCAGCATCACCAGGGAACAGAACAATAGGACCGGTAATTTTCCTGTTTGCATCATGTGATGTGTTTTTATTGGATCATTCCATATCCGGGCACTTATTCGTAAAGCACCGAATGCATCTGTTTGAGCGTTTCGGCGGGAATCTTGATCACTTTCCGGTCGTATGTCATCAGTCCGTTGACCTCCCCTTCAACATCGGTGGTCTGGGTGTAAACCGCGGCGGAAAGTCCCTTCGTCTTTTTCATCTCCACGATCTGGTCAAACTTGTATTTGTAATTCTGCAAAAGTTCCTCCTCCGAGTGGTATGTCTGGTATCCCCAGTTGCGCATCCCGGTGTCCCACTGGTGCCCCTTCACCGGGTAACCGATCCCGCCGTACTCCCCGATCACCGATGCCATTTCCAGGCTGACGGGCGGGGTATGGACCTCCACCTGGTAGGTGTGGATGTCGTAAATATCTCCGCAGGGGCGCAGTGCCCAGCCGCTGACTGCATTCACCAGCCGCGAGGGATCCAGGGATTTCACCATGTCCGCGATGCGGCAGGTGGCATACTGTCCCCACCCTTCGTTGAAGGGAACCCACACAACGATGCTGGGTGCATTGTAATGCAGGTCGATCATTCTCCTCAGTTCCCATTCGAACTGGGCAGCCGGCACAGCATTCCTGTACTGGTCCGCTTCGGTCCTTCCCACATGCTGGGGATAGAGGGGCCGCTCCTGGTTTTCACCCGGGAAAACAACC
>DSDZ01000007.1 GCA_011048475.1 Bacteroides sp.
ATGTTGAACCTGCCCGCCGGCAGGGTGAATGAAAACTCCGGGATATACCGCAGTCCCCCCTGCAGCTGGAAGGGTTCCGGGGGATTGATCACCGCCCATCCGATGGCCTGACCGCTGAATTCCGCCGTCTGGGCCGATGAGCGACCCGGAAAAAGCAGCCACAGGGCAATGATGCTGCTAAAGATCCCGCATATGTGTATTTTCCGCCTCATCATTTCCTGTCCCGCTCGATGAGCCCGTAAAAGAAAAAATTAATGAATTCCATGGCCAGGTCCTGCGGGGTGTCGTACAACGCCAGCAGTTTTTCATCCTGAACCATCTCCATCATGTGGTTCAGAAAGTAGAGGATGAATTCCACCTTCACGTCCTTCCGGATGTCCCCCTCCTGTTGCGCCTTTGAGAAATCATCCATGAACATCTGAAAGACCCCGGCCGACATTTCCTGTACATGTTCCAGCATTTCCGGGTCGGCCTGGCTGGTGTAGTCGCGGAAGAATTCATCGCTCATCGCCTCGGTCTGTTCCTTCTTCAGCCGGAGCAACCTGTAGACCTTTTCCGGGTATGACAGGTCACTGTCCATGATGGCCCGGTACCTGGCAATGGATTCCTCCCCGAAGTCATTCATGATGGTTTTGGCCAGGTCCATCTTATCGGAAAAGTACTTATAGAAGGTCATCTTGCTTACGCCGGCTTCCCTGCACAGCTCCTCGACGGTCACCCTCCTGAATCCGAATTTCCAGAAGAGCTCCCGTCCTGTTTTCAGGATCTGGTCCCGTTTTGGGTTGGAAGAATCAGTATCGGACGACGTGGCCATTGTTATACGAAATACGTAAGATAATACATATTTCGTACAATAATACAACAATAATCAACCCGTGTCAAGAAAAATCGTAAAAATCTGCTCTCCCGCAGAACGATTCTGACTAAGCGCCGCTGCTGCCGTAGTTGGGAAGGACCCGGGCACTGGGGTCGTTCACATCGCAGTTCTCCCATTCCCGGTTGGGCATCCAGAAATCTGCCACCACTTCCGAGCGTCCCGGGAAGTACATTTCAAAAATGTCACGGTACATGAGCGACTCTTTTGAGATGGGGGTGGCATGCGGGTAGCGGAGCTGGGCGCTCAGCAGGTCTGCATCACTGTACATCTCCTCCGCAAAGGCCTTCAGGCTGTCGGTGACGCTGTGGCCCACGGCATCCGAAAAGGCCGCTTTTTCCCTGTAGAGGATCTCCCGGGGAAGGTAATCTCCCTCGAATGCCTTCCTCAGCAAATATTTCCCGATCCCGGTGAAGTTCATTTTCTTTTCAGGCGGAATGCCCATCACATATTCCACAAAACCCAGGTCACCGAACGGCACCCTTGCCTCCAGCCCATTTGAGGAAATGCTCCTGTCCGCACGCAGTACATCGTACATGTAGATTTCCCTGAGCCTTTTTTCCGCTTCTTTCTGGAATGCATGGGGAGTGGGGGCAAAATCGGTGTACTTGTATCCGAAGATCTCATCGCTGATCTCCCCGGTCATCAGCACTTTGATGTCCGTATGCTCCGAGATGTACCTGCTGACCAGGTACATTCCCATGGAGGCCCTGATGGTGGTGATGTCATAGGTCTCCAGTTTATAGATCAGCGTACCCAGTGTATCAAAGATATCCTGCCTGGAAAAAAGCACCTCCGTATGGTCTGTCCCCAGGTAATCGGCAACAATACGTGCATACCTGGTGTCAATGGGATCGATGTTGATCCCCACGGCAAAGGTCCGGATCGGCCGGTCCAGGATCCGGGCCGCGATGGCACACACCAGACTGGAATCGAGTCCCCCGCTCAGCAGAAAACCCACGGGCACATCCGCATGGAGCCTCTTTTCAACCCCTTTTGTCAGCAACAGGTTGATCTTCTCCAGCACCTTCTCCATCTCATCATCCGAGTATTGTTCCACCCTGGACACATCCCTGTAGCATCGGAATTTTTCACCGTCGTAGATATGCCCCGGGGGAAAGGGCTTCACCACCCGGCAAAGTTCACTCAATGCTTTCATTTCGCTTGCGAACATGATGCTCCCCTCATCCGTATAGCCGTAGAACATCGGACGGATGCCCACCGGGTCCCTGGCAGCATAGTACCTGTCGTGCAGCGAATCGTAGATCACGCAGACAAATTCCGCATCCAGTCTCCTGGCGGTTTCCAGCATCCCCAGTTCCATGAACATGGGAAGGATCACCTCGCAATCGCTTTCAGATTGGAAAGGGAAGCTGTCACCATACGCCTTCTTTAAGGATCTGTAGTTGTAGATCTCCCCGTTGGCCACCAGGTGAAGGTGCCGGTGGACCAGCGGCTGGTTCCCGTCGTCGGAGGTGTCGATGATCTTCAGCCTGTGGAAGCCCATCCAGCCCCGCTCTCCGAAATCAGCCATAACGGTGTTGTCAGGCCCCCTGTATTTGATTTTCTGAAATTCACCGGCCGCACGGAGCCGCATCATTTTGTCGCTTCCGGTATACACTGAAATTCCGCACACGGTTACTCGAATTACATTTATAAATCATTAACGGCTTAAAAATACTAAATTATAAGTAAAATCAAATAAATA
>DSDZ01000102.1 GCA_011048475.1 Bacteroides sp.
TAAGAAAGGAGCAGCCTTAGAAATTCCTGGTTCGCCTCTGCAATCGTCTTGTTAAAAGAAAGATTATATTTTTCGATAAAATGGCTGACCAGCAGTGGGATATCTTCCTTGCGCTCCCGCAAGGGCGGTATTTCAATGAACACAACGTTCAAGCGGTAAAACAGATCGCTGCGGAAGTCTCCTGTTTCGGTCAGCTGTTTGATATTCTTGTTGGTCGCGGCAATAACGCGGATATCTATATTGACCGGGGCGACTCCGCCGACCCGCAGATAGTTGTGCTCCTGGAGAACCCTGAGAAGTTTGACCTGCATTGAAAGGGGCATGTCGGCTACTTCATCCAGGAAAAGGGTTCCCTTGTCCGCCATTTCAAGGAGACCCGGTTTGATGGTGTCTGCGCCGGTGAACGCTCCTTTTTCGTGGCCAAAGAGCTCATTGGACATCAGCTCCTCGGTAAAACTGGCACAGTTAAAGGGTACGAATGGTCCTTTGGAGCGAGGACTTTCTTCATGGAGAGCCTTGGCAATAAGCTCTTTTCCGGTACCGGATTCACCGTGAAGGATGACATTGCAATCTACCCTGGATATTTTGGCAATGGTATCGAAGATATCAACCATTGGCGGACTTGCGCCGACAATATTTTTATAACGTCTCCGGTCATGGATTTTTTTTCTGAGACTTTCATTTTCCATCGCTACAGTTACTTTTTCCGCGGCTTTGATCACTATGAGCTTCAGGGCATCAAGCTTGAACGGTTTGGCAAGATAATAGAATGCTCCTTTCTTGGTCGTTTCAACTGCCGCATCCAGGGAAGAATAGCCGGTGATGACAATTACCTCGGTGATGTCTGAAAGAATTTTGGTGCGATTCATGAGTTCCACGCCATCCAGCCCTTTCATTTTCACGTCTGTGATCAATATGTGGGGAGGTTTTGCCTTGATTGATTCGAGGGCGGAAAAAGGATCGGAAAAGGTAGCCACACCATACCCTTCGGCTTCAAGAGACTTTTTCAGCCGCGTAAGCAGAATTTTTTCATCGTCGACGACAACAATCTGCAATGGATGATCCATACCTTAAATCCCCTTTTCCGCGATATTTATCAGGGGGAATCGTAAACGGAATACGGCCCCTTTTCCCACATCACTGAGCACCTCGATTCGGCCGCCGTGTTCCTGGATGATCCCATAACTCACATACAGCCCAAGTCCTGTGCCCTCTCCGGTCGATTTTGTCGTAAAAAACGGGTCGAATATATTCTTTAAAGTATCGTGGGAAATACCGGCGCCGTTATCCTCGATTTCGATGACAATGCTTTCGTTTTCCTGCTCAACCGCGGCCCTGAGGGCCAGTTGTCCGTTTTTATCCATTGCCTGTATTCCGTTTAACATGATATTGACAAAAACCTGTTCGAGCCGTCCTTTGTTTCCCTTGACCCAGAGGGAAGATTCCGGCAGGTCCGTGGTCAGATGGATGTCATGCAGCTTGAGCTCATGCGCGACCAAGGTTACTGCGTTTTTAAGAACGGAGATGATATTGACGACGTCTGTTTTACTGTTTTTCATTGACCCGGCATATCCCAGCAGGTTGTGGACGACATCCGAGGCCCTGTCCGTCTGGTCAATGATGTCGGCAATCAGTTCTTCCTTTTCGGCCTCCGTGAGGGTATTTCCCTCGTCCCGCATAGTTTCTGCCGTGAGGGATATGTTCGCCAGCGGATTGTTAATCTCATGGGCCACGCCTGACGCAAGAATGCCGATGGAAGCAAGTTTTTCCGATTCAATGAGCTGAATGCTTTTGTCCTGGAGCAGCTTAATAGTCTGAGCCAGTGATTCTCTTGCCAGGTCAAGGGTGTCCAGCATGGTATTGAATGATTTCTGCAAAGACGCCGTTTCGACATCACCGCCAGTGTCAAGACGCAGGTCAAATTCGCCGGCATTGATCTTCCGCACAGTGGCCTCGAGTTTTTGGAGGGGAGACAGGATTGCCTTGGACAGGATTACCGAAAGGACAAAACCGAAAAGAGTGAGAGCGATTAAGGCCACGTACAGAATCCGCTGGGTATTCCGAACATAACCGGCAATGTTTTCTCTTTCTTTCCGGGCAAGCACAATGATGATTGACTCCATGGTATTGGCCTGCCTGCCTATACTTGCCAGAAGCGCTGATTCATTCCCGTGATACTTGAAAAGTGCTTCCGCTGTGTTGATATAGTCATCGCATAAAGGGCAGTCCAATTGCATTGATGCAAGTTTGGCGCGCAGCTCCGGGACCTGTTCCTTCAGCTTCAGGAGGTAATCGGTCTGCTGAAAAAGAATATAGTTTTTTTCAATCAATCTGATTTCCAGAATCTCCTTTGTTAAGAGATAGTTGTTTGTCGCCTGCACCTTCTGTTCAATTGCTCGGCCGATATTGCGCAATTCTTCCGTCAATGAAGCAGTTGTATGATAGTTGCTGCCAAATTTCTCAATGAGTGATGCGTATGCGACAACAGCATCCATAAGTGTCTGGTATTCCTGTTCATTGAAAGCGGAAAGGAGGTGCGGTCTGAAGTTGGTCAAATTGGCTTTGAGTTTATTGA
>DSDZ01000134.1 GCA_011048475.1 Bacteroides sp.
GGCTTACTACGAAGAGAACCTGAACAACTTCCTGCTGGGACAGGATGTGATCAAAGGGACCTTCGTCAGGGTACCACGGTCGGCTCCGAGACTTGCCGAGCTCAGGGCCTGGTCACGGTCCAACAGCGAGGAATCTTTGGCCGAGATGGAGCAATACTGCCTCAGTTATGCGGACAAATTCAGCAATTTCAACGATACCTGGGTCAATTTTTCTTCCATCAAGGTGCAGCTTCCCATGCAGATCAGCAATCCCGCCGCTTATCTGAGGTATCAGCGGAACATCGAAACCAGCGATTCACTCTACAGGTACTTTCTCCATGTGAGCGACCACCTGACCGAGGGGGATCCCGCTCCCATCGAGATGGTATCGGACGATATCACCAACATTCTCCTGAACAAGCGGAAGATCGAATTCTTCAGGGACCTGGAACAGCGGGTGTACAATGACGGTGTGAGCAGAAACCAGTTTGAAATTTACAAGTAGGAACATGACCAGGAAAATCATCGGGATCATCGCAGGCATCGCATTCTCATTCGCGGGAACGGCCCAGCCCTTCATCATTGACCGGGTGGTGGGTGTGGTGGGAGACTTCCACATCCTCCAGTCGGACATCGAACAACAGTACCTGCAGATGAAAATGTCGGGCATGGAGATGCCCGCCGGGATCAGGTGCGACATCTTCAACTATTTCGTGGAACAGAAACTGCTGATGGCACAGGCCAAGATCGACAGCGTGGAGGTGGGTCCCGACGAGGTGGAGCTGCAGATGGAGGCCCGGCTGGACTATTTCATCAGCCAGTTCGGGAGTGAGGAGGAAATGGAGGCATACTTCAATAAATCCATCTTTGACATCCGGGACGACCTGAGGGAAGCCATCAGGGAACAGATGACCACCCAGCGGGTCAGGTCCTCCATCGTGGAAGATGTATCCACCACCCCGTCGGATGTGCGAAGTTTTTACAATTCCCTGCACCCGGACAGCATCCCTTACATTGACACGGAAGTGAAGATCGCCCAGATCGTGGCGTACCCTGCCTACAGCGAGGAGGCCGTATTCGAGGTGAAGGAGCGGCTGCTCGATCTGAGAAGGCGGGTCCAGGAAGGGGAGGATTTCGGCACACTGGCCATCCTTTATTCCGAGGGTCCCTCCGCCCCGCGGAGGGGGGAGCTGGGATACATGCTCCGTAGCGAACTGGACAAGGCCTATGCAGATGCGGCCTGGTCCCTCAAAGAAGGACAGGTTTCCAAGATCGTGGAAAGCTCATTCGGGTTCCACATCATCCAGCTCATCGACCGCCGGGGGGAGCGGGCCAATACCAGGCATATCCTGATGAACCCGAAGGCGGATGCCAATGCAAGGCAGAAGGCCATTTACAAGCTCGACAGCCTGAAACAGGCCATCGAGGACGATTCCATCAAATTTGACATGGCTGCCAAGCGGTATTCGGAGGATGAGCGGACGAGTGTGAACGGGGGACTTGTCGTCAATCCGCTGACCAATGCGGCCACCTTCGAGCTTGACCAGCTGGATACCAGGGATTATTATACCCTCCGCAACATGGAGGTGGGGGATGTTTCCGAACCCTATGAATCGAAAGACCACAACAACAAGACCTGCTACAAGATCATCCAGCTGAAATCCCGGACCGAGCCGCACCGGGCGAACCTGCGGCAGGACTATATGCTGCTGCAGGAAATGGCACTGAGTGAAAAGCAGCAGGAGGTGATGAACCAGTGGTACATGGATAAGAAAAAAAGCACCTACATCCGGATTGACAAATCCTTCGAGCACTGTCCCCTCTTCGGCCAGGAGACCAGCCAGCGATGAAGCCGGCCATCCGATCCACCTGTCTGAATTGCTGCCTGCCGGCAGCACTCCTCCTGGTGACGCTGCTTCCGCTGCCGGGCCAGAAAGTGACCCGCATCGAGATCCTGAACGCGGAGCTCACCGCCTTCGACCAGAAGATCGGCAAGGATGCCCGGAAACTGCTGGGAAATGTGCAGCTGAAACACGAGGATGTGGTCATGTCATGCGATTCGGCTTACTTCTACCCTGCCACCGGGTCGGTGGATGCGTTCAGCAACATCCGGATCGTCCAGGGAGATACGCTGACACTGACGGGCGATTTGCTCCATTATAACGGAAATACGAAGATTGCCGACGTGAGGGAGAACGTCAGGCTGGTCAGCAAGGAGACCGCCCTCACGACGGACTACCTTTATTATGACAGGGAGTCCAAGCTTGCCTACTACCTGGGAGGAGGGATCCTGACAAAGGGAGAGGACCGGCTCACCAGCGGAAAAGGTTATTTCTTCCTGGACACGGAGATCTTCATCTTCAAGGACAGCGTGGTGATCACCAGTCCCGATTACACCATCCATGCCGATACCCTCAGGTATGACACCAACACGGAAATGTCCTACTTTTTCGGTCCCACGGAGATCTTCAGCGGAGAGCGGTACATTTACTGCGAGAACGGCTGGTATGATTCCCGGAATGATATCTCTTTCGTGACCGATCATGCCTTTCTGGAGGAGGAGGGAAGGACCCTCAGGGGAGACACGCTGTAC
>DSDZ01000441.1 GCA_011048475.1 Bacteroides sp.
ATCCGGAGAACAGGTACTTCTTCTATTCCGACAGGCTGAACCTTTACAATTCGGCCAGGTTCCTTTTCGGATGGAACATGGAAAACGTGGTTTCACTGCATGTGGGTCCCACCTTCAATGTGGCCGTGGCCCACACACGGCCCGATTTGTCAACCAGGGCGTGGCATGAGATCCCTCCCTATTCCGTCTTCAACCGTACCGCGGACAATTACAGGCAGACCAACGTGCAGATGTGGTTCGGCCTGACGGGAGAGGTCAGGTTCTGAGCCAACTGCCCACACCGTTCTGATCCGCCGGATCCGCCGGATTTTTAATCACCCTGTAATCCGGTTCCCGGTCACCCGGGGTCGAACAATTTGTCCTGTGTAGTGTCAGATACCCGGTGCCAACCGATAAATCTTTTCACATGCCAGAAAACGCATTCGACCATTCAAAGATCTACAACCTGAAAGAGTCCGTTACCTATGCGGGGGACTCTGTGGTCAGCAAGATCCTCCGGAAGAACGATGGAGGGAACCTCACCCTTTTTGCATTTGACCGGGGACAGAATCTGAGCGAGCACACCGCACCCTATGATGCGGTCGTGGAGGTGATTGAGGGAAAGGCAAAAATAATGATTGACAAAGAGGAACATCTCCTGGAAGCGGGCGATTTCATGATCATGCCCGCCCATATTCCCCACGCGCTGGAAGCAGTCACCCAATTCAAGATGTTGCTGGTGATGGTCAGGGGATCATAGATCGTTTTATAACGATTTTTACCTGAAAGCAACCCAATGGTTCAATTTTTCATCTTAAGTTTGAATTAATTCTTTTGAGATGAAAAAATGGCTGGGCATGATCCTGTCTGTTGTTTTCCTTGCATCCTGTGCAGAGATGGACGAACCACGTGAGATGCTGGGGGAGAATGAGGAGATCGTGGGCACCTGGGTGGAGGAAAGCCTGGAGGATCAGGTGACCACAATGAAACGGGCTGAAAATCTCGCACAGGATAGATATGGGTTCATCATCCGGGAAGACGGGACCTTTGTCGAACGCAAGAATGCAGGGTGGTGCGGGACTCCTCCCATCAGCTATGATAATTTCGAAGGAACCTGGGAGGCCCTGTCCGACAGTCTCCTGGATATCACGGTGGGTTACTGGGGAGGCACCATGACCTACCAGATGCGCATTGTTTCCCTGGACAAAGAGTATCTCAGGATCCGGTACCTGTACGGCGACAACAGGGCCGACAACAAATAAAGATTCCGGACCGGGGTCAGACGGATCGGTAAAAAATTCTATCTTCGTTGCCTGACCAATCTCCATGGATCGCGATAATTTTTACTTCATCATCTGGGCCTGGGTGTTCCTGGGGATGGCAGTTTTTGTTCTCCTTCAGTTCGTGACCGCTCCCTACGGCCGCCACAGCAGGAAGAACTGGGGACCTGTGATCCCCAACCGCACCGGGTGGTTCATCATGGAGTTCCCTGTCCTTCTGGTTTTTGTGCTCTGTTACCTGCTGGGTCCTTCCAACCCGCATCCGGTGACCTGGATCTTTTTTGCGCTGTTTACCGCCCATTACATCAACCGGTCTGTCATCTATCCCTGGAGGACCCACACCGCGGGAAAGACCATGCCCCTGGTGGTGGCACTGATGGCCGTGCTTTTCAACGTGGTCAACGGTTTCATCAACGGATATTATTTTTCCGCCTTCTCAAGGGAGTATACATGGGAATGGCTGACGGATGCCAGGTTTATTATCGGGGCGATCGTTTTTGCGGCAGGGATCCTGATCAACTGGTGGTCCGACCAGATCCTGATTGACCTGAGGAAAGGCGGGAAGAAGGGTTATTTTATCCCAAGGGGAAAATTATTCAAATACGTTTCATGTCCCAATTTTTTCGGGGAGATCCTGGAATGGACCGGTTTTGCCATCCTCACCTGGAGCCCGGCCGCGCTGGCTTTTGCACTGTGGACCTTTTTCAACCTGGTGCCCAGGGCACTGGACCACCACCGGTGGTACCGTTCCACCTTCCCCGACTATCCCCCGCAGCGGAAAGCCGTCATCCCTTTCATTCTTTGAAAGATTCACCGGTGGGGCGTTTTTGTTCCACCCACTTCCGGGCATTCACGAAGGCTTCCAGCCAGGGGGTTGCCTCGTCGCCTCGTCTCTCTTCCGGGTACCATGCGCACTGCCAGGGCAGGAAAGAACGCTCCAGGTGGGGCATCATCACCAGGTGCCGGCCGTCGGGTGAACAGATGGCAGCCACATCGTAATCCGAGCCGTTGGGATTGGCGGGGTAGGTGTGGTGGCTGTATTTTGCCGTAACATGGTATTCTTTTTCCCCGAGCGGAAGCCGGAACCGCCCCTCTCCGTGCGCCACCCAGACGCCCAGCCGCATCCCTGCCAGGGAACCGAGCATCACCGAATCATTCTGCGGGATGTCCACGCTCAGGAAATGGGATTCAAATTTCCCGGAGGCATTGCGGAGCATCTGCGGAGGCTGGCTGTGACCGGTCACCACCAGCTCCAGTTCGGTCATCAGCTGGCAGCCGTTGCAGATGCCCAGGCTGAGGG
>DSDZ01000439.1 GCA_011048475.1 Bacteroides sp.
ATCTTTGAGATTCAGCTGGGTGTGAATCTCGGGCAGGACAAACAAACTTTCCTGCAATACAGACACTGGTAAAAACGGTTCGGCATGAATGCAGTCAGATACAATATGCTTTCCGGTTATCTCCTCATCATGTGCTCCCTCATGTGTATTCCCGAGACCGGGGGAATGGTCCCGCCGGTTTCCGTGAACGACTCCACGCGGCTGGATCAATCTCTCCGAAGGGATACGGTCCATCTGGAGATCCACGGACCGTCGAACGATGTGGCTTTTTACATGAACGGGCTTATCTTCCTTTCAAACTCGAAATATCACAGGAAGATGATCCCCGACCATGTGAACTTCGGACAGGCGCAGACATATTTCGTGCCCCTGGAGCACCTCTCGCTGGAAAGCAGCAGGCCCCTTTTCGGGAACGATCCGTTCCCCTACACCCCTGGCGGAATGTCCTTCACCAGGGATTATAACATTGTGTATTTTACCAGGAACATTGAATTGTCCGGCAGAAGGACGGTGGAAAAGATCTATGAAATGGAGATGGACGGTCCGGGGGAATCAGAGCCGCAGCCACTGCCCTTCTGCAGTGATCCGGCCCGCTACATGCACCCCGCCGTGTCGGGCGACGGATCCGTGATGGTCTTCGCGTCCGACCGGATGCCCTCCAGCGGGGGACTGGACCTGTTTTTGACCGAAAAAACAGCGGGAGGATGGTCAACCCCGGTCAACATGGGGCGAAAGATCAACACATCGGGACATGAATGGTTCCCTTTCCTGGACCACCGGAAGAACCTCTATTTTTCTTCCACGGGTCACGGGGGCTTCGGCGGCTATGACGTATTTCTTTGTCCCTTCGACGGGACCGGCTGGGGAGAGCCCGTGAACCTGTCCGGTTTTATCAACAGTCAGAAAGATGAGATTGCATTTTCCATTCATCCGAACAAAAAACTTGCGGTCTACTCCACTTCATTCGGATCCGACCGTTCACAATCCCAGATCTATCTGATCTCCATCAAGCCGGGATCCGGTCTGACCTCCGGCACGGAAAGCGGGGAGCAGGAAGACCTGGCGCTGCTTTTTGCCGGCCTGGCTGAACCGGGTGCCGCAACTGCATTCCTGGCAGAAAGGGAGGAGCAAACCGCGGAGCCGGTGACGGAGCCACCGGCGGATCAAGCCAGGGATACCGGAGAAACCACCCTGGCGGAAGAAACAGCTGCCCGGGAAGGACCAACGCCTGAGAAAGTGCCCGTGGCCGAGAAAGAATCCGGGGCTGGGAAAGAATCCGAAACCAAAGAGGAAAGGGCCCCTGAACAAAAACCGGCAGTTGTTGAACAGGAAGCGTCCGACACTGACCGGGTGGTGTTCCGGGTGCAGGTCCTTTCAAGCATGAAACCGGGTACCAGGCCGTCGCTCACGATCCAGGGAAAGGAATATGATACCTTCGAGTACCTGTACAAAGGGGCCTACCGGATCACCGTGGGGGCCTTCACAGATGTGGATGATGCGCTGGAGCTCAGGAATGTATGCAGAAGATCGGGGTACGATCAGGCCTTCGTGGCCGCTTTCCGGAATAATGAACGGATCCTGGATCCTTCAGTATTTGAAAAATAATTGCTTCCCTGACATCAACCATATGAAAATGAACAAAACTGATCGGATCATGCTGAAAAAGTACCGGCGCTGGAACATGGCATTTCCTCTGTTGCTTGTTTTCCTGGGCGCCTGCAACACGGACCAGAAGGTGGTCCTGTTCAACGGAGGGAACCTGGACAACTGGATCGTCTATACGGAGGATCCTGAAACGGATCCGTCCCAGCTCTTCAGGGCAGAGGACGGGGTGATCCGGGTAGCCGGCACCCCCAGCGGATATCTCCGTACCAGGGAAAGCTACGGTGACTATGAGCTTCACCTTGAATGGAGGTGGACCGGGGAACCGGTGAACAGCGGCGTGCTCCTGCACCTGCAGGGGGAGGAAATGATCTGGCCCAACTCCATCGAATGCCAGCTGAAACACAGGCAGGCCGGCGATGTGGTCCTGATCGGCGAAGGTGCCGGGATCACCGTGGGGGACTCGGTTTACCTGGTGGAACCGGAACAGAGCAGGTTCGTGGTCATCCCCCGCACGGAAGAAAGCAGTGAGAATCCTCCCGGCCAGTGGAACAGCTACGACATCAGGTCCCTGGACGGGAACCTTGAAGTAAGGGTAAACGGCGTGTTGCAAAACCGGGGTTCCGGAATGACCCTCAGAGAAGGAAAGATTGCTCTGCAATCCGAGGGGGCACCGATGGAGTTCAGGAACATCTTCCTGGTTCGCCTTTCGAATTGATCCCCGTCGAGGCTCCCTGTCCCTACCAGCCTGAGAACGGATTGTCCACCACAATTGGGTCCCCGTAACCGGCCACGTTGAATCCCACCTTATAGCAGAACCGGACCATCTTCAAAAACTTATCATAGTCGATGCGTTCCTCGTCATCGGTTATCTGGTGATAATCCGCATGGGTGCCGGTGGAATAGAATAGTACCGGGATGTCCTTCCTGGCAAAGTTGAAGTGGTCGCTCCTGTAA
>DSDZ01000032.1 GCA_011048475.1 Bacteroides sp.
ATTTTCGAATTTGATTACCCTGCGGCCATTTTCCTTGCCGCAAAATCAAACAGTCTTCCCATGGTTTTCTTGACGGGATTGAGTTTCACCGGATAGTAGTAGTCAGATTGAAACCATCCCTTTTCGGTGAAATATGTGTAATCCCGGTATTGATCATCCAGTATCATCTTCATGCTGGTCCTGCTTAACCTGTAAATCATCAGTTTGAACAGGGATGGAGCCGGGTTAGCCTTCCTGACCAGTTCCCTGTAATACTTTATACTCTGTTTCTCGATCAGGGTCTCCGTCTTCCTCCGGGCTTCATCGGTCATGGGTTCAAGGGTTTTGATACAGAATCCCCTGACCACGTTAAATCCAAGTCCGCCACCCACAAAGTCCAGGTATTTGACGATATCTTTCCCTCCGTAGATTCCCTGCGCGACGATGGAAGTGAAGGTTTTTCCGAAATACCTGGGCCGATGCAGAACGAATCCAAACCGGTCCAGGAAAACCTTCATCAATCCGGATACCTGGAAGGCATAGTTGGGACTGGAAAACACCACTCCGTCAGATTGCATGATTTTTTCCATTAACAGATCCCTGTCGTCCTTCAGCGGACATTTTTCCTCACCCCTGTCCAGGCAGAGTTTGCATCCCCTGCATGTTTTCAGGTTGTATTCACTCAGGGCGATGATCTCATATTCAACATCACCGAGAACCTGCAAATGCTGCAGGAATTTTTCTGTGGCTTTGAAGGTATGCTTCTTTCTTGCGCTTCCCACGAATGCTGTTACTTTCATTTTTTTCAACAAAAGTATGGGGAGCGTACGGGGGGATTATTTGACAAATGTCAAAAAAACAATCAGATGGATTTCTTGTTAAGGACCCTCTTCATGCTTGATCACCATGCCATATTCATCATAAACTGTCAGGCTCCAGCTTCTGTCCTGATGGACCACGTAAACGATCCACGTATATGTTCTCTGAAGTTTATAGCTGTAAAGACAGGTTGTGAAAGTGACTGTTTCATCAGGTTCGATCATCAGCTGCCTTATCATCCTGATGTGATACCCGTGCATCTGTTCACAACTGTGCGTGATGGTTGTATGGATATACGTGGCCAGGGATTTTGATTCACCCATAAAATGCAACCAGGCATCCTGTCCTTCCACTTCACGGATAAATTCCCACAGGATATCGGGTGTGCAGGGTGGCTGGGGATAGAAGTTGACACTATATCTGTATATGCTGATTGTCAAATCTTTCGCCATGATCCATGACTGTACTACCAGGTCATCATAGATCTCTCCGTTTGCGGCTTCCCCATTCAGTCTCACATCAATGAGCCATGCTTCCGGACTGTCTCGTTGGGTAAGTACAATTTCCAGCTTCCCGTTATTATCCCATTTTGTGAATTTGCAATTCCAGTTAGGAGTGCCTTCATAAAAACATTCCATTTCCCATTCCCCGTCAGAAGATATCCCTTTGGATTGAAGCAGTTGTTCTGTGGTTCCGGACGCCGATTTTTTGGATCCTTCAGAATCGACAAATTCAGGAAATATGGCCTTTTCACGTGAGTTGTTGATGAGTTCTGCCAGGAATACAATTTTTTGCATCATCGTATCGCCGGGCTCAGAGAAATGTTCAGGCAATTCAACAGGGGCCAGATCCATATATAATTTCTGATTCTCTCCAATTTTTTCAAATACGGCCTCCAGATCCTCATAAGTACCTGTGGAATCTGGATCGTTATTGTCATCTTTATTACAGGAAGAAAGCAGCCCTGCTAACAGGAAGAGAGATATTGTAATCAGGTAATTTGCTTTCATGATGCTGGATGAATAAATTTACAAAAATATGACCCTTAAGTCAAGTTTCTATTTGTCAGACACCTTCGAGAAACAGCCAGACATAACCTTTGATCCTTCTTTCTCCTTAAACAAAGGATTGCGGTTTTACTTCAATTGATTCCCGATCTTTAATCCCACATAAACCGTCCTGGGGTTCAGGGGACCATACATGTATCCGGGATCCCGGCCGATCCCTGTGTCAAAGTCACTCTGATAGGAATTGAAAATATTTTTCATCCCGGTATAAAGCCTTAACGTTGCCCCGTTGAGCCTGATGTCATAACGCAACTTGAGTCCCATTTCCAGAAACCTTTGTGATACGCGCAATTCACCCTGGTTCGGCTCCGCTTGATCTACCCCGAAATATGGCACCAGCATTTTACCTGTATAGTTCGCAGTTGAAGAAAAACCAAAGTTGCCCACCGACTGCCAGTCCAATGCCATGTAGCCATAGTCCCCCGGGGAACGTAGAAATCTTTTTTCATCGAACTCCTGGACCTTTTCGTATAAGCTGCTCTGGACCGTAAATCCGGTTTTAAGAGTCAGATCTTCGGCCGGGACCAGGTTCAATTCAAAATTCAGTCCCCTGACGCTTGCTCCCTTTTCAGCATTAATCCGGGTATAAATCACTATTCCATCTTCATCCGGCTGGCTGTAATGGTTGGCGAAAGGATCATTCAAATGGGTATAAAAACCCTCCAGAAGAAAATTCAGATATATCC
>DSDZ01000051.1 GCA_011048475.1 Bacteroides sp.
CTGCGGGCGATGAACTTGATATCCTCACCTCCTTCCAGCATGCGTGCCAGCCAGTAGACTGCGGCATCCGGGTCGCTTCCCCTGACAGACTTGATGAAGGCTGAAATGATATCGTAATGCATTTCGCCTCCTTTGTCGTAGAGGGCCATGTGCTCCTGGAGGCGCTCCTGCACCAGTGCATTGGTGATCACGATCTCGCGCTCCTCGCTGAATCCGGGATCAGATATTTCTGCGCGCACCACCACCTCGAGTGTGTTGAGCAGTTTCCTTGCATCTCCCCCTGAATACCGCAGCATGGCTTCATCCTCTTCGACCCGGATCCGGAGTTTCTTCAGGTAAACATCCTTTTCGAGCGATCGCCTGACCAGCTCCAGCAGATCCTCCCTGGTCAGGGAATGAAGGATGTAGACCTGGCATCGGGAAAGCAGGGGCGAAATTACTTCAAAGGAAGGATTCTCCGTGGTGGCGCCGATCAGTGTGATCACACCCTGTTCAACTGCTCCGAGCAGCGAATCCTGCTGTGATTTGCTGAACCGGTGGATTTCATCAATAAAAAGTATCGCATTGGGCTTGTTGAAGAATTGCAGCTTTTTTGCCTTCTCAATGGTTTCCCTCACGTCTTTCACGCCCGACTGTACGGCGCTGAGGCGGTAAAAGGGACGGTCCATCTGGTTGGATATGATCAGTGCCAGGGTGGTCTTACCCACTCCGGGAGGACCCCATAAAATAAATGAACTGAGTGAACCCGATGCCACCATTTTACGTATAACCGCTTGCTGGCCCACCAGATGTTCCTGGCCGATGAACTCATCGAGGGTGGCCGGACGCATCCGGTCGGCCAGAGGCTGGTTGGGAAATTGGAGTTTGGCTGCCATGAACAGCAAAATTAGGTTTTTTTTATCTTTGCAAACAAACTGAGGGGGATAGAAAAATGGATCGGATAGCTCAAAGGTGCGTTATCGCCTGGATTTTGCAGTGGACAGTACTGACCGGGGCGTCCGGTCAGAACACCCGGCTCGACTTTGTGTACGGAGGAACAGGGGATGCCGGGGTAATCCTCCAGGAGTACCTGGAACCCTATGCCCGCATGATCGGGTCAAATTTGACTGCGGGATGGTACAATACAGCCCGGCCACATAAGCTGGGAGGACTGGATGTGACCGCATCGGTCAGCTGGTCGAGGGCGCCGCTGGCTGCCCTGACCTATGACATCTCCGGAATGGAGCTGGACGGCACAATCGAACTGTCCGCCCCGGATGAGGCTCCCACCATAGCCGGGGAACAGGAGGAAAGACCCAGCATTTACTACACCGAAGAGGGAATAGAATATGCCCGGTTTACACTTCCCGACGGCACCGGGGTTGATTTTTTTCCACTGCCCATGCTGCAGATGACGGTGGGCCTTCCTTTCGGGACCGATGTCTCGGCCCGGTTTGTTCCCATGATCGGATTCGGGAACTACGGGGAGATCGGGCTATGGGGAGTGGGAGGAAAGCACTCTGTCTCCCAGTGGATCCCGGTGATCAAGCGGATCAGGCCCCTGGACATCAGCCTTCAGGGCGGGTATACCCGGGTCACCTCTTCCTCCCACATTACCGTGGAACCTCAGGCTATCGTGGAAGTGGACCCATCGCCTGCATTTAACTGGGATGATCAGTTCATTGTCCAGGATGTGCAAGGATGGACCGTCAATTTGATCACTTCCCAGACACTTGCGTTCATTACTTTCTACCAGGGGATCGGCTATGCCAGCTCCCTGGTGGAGATCCGGGCCGAGGGACACTACCCGGTTCAGTTCGTGATCCCTTCGGGCCCCGATGAGAATAAAACGAGCTATGAGATCGTCAATGACCCTGTGACCTTGAGGTACCAGAACTTCAGCAATATCAGGCTCAATGCAGGAGCCCGTTTAAAAATGGGGATCTTCACCCTTCATTATGATTTCACGCATACGTTCTACTCCACCCATTCGGTGGGTATCGGCTTCACCTTCAGGTAAATTCCGGGGATTCAGCCAGCTCTGTTCAGGTGGCAGGCACCACCCGGATTTCCCGGGCGAAAGGCCGGAAACCGCCTAAAAACCATTGAGGTCCATGGTCACCGTAGGGATCAGCAGAAACCATCCGGTGATGATCAGGATCACCATAAAGGGCACCACCCATTTCACCCATCTTTCATAGGGGATCCTGGCCACACCCAGCACACCGATCAACACCGGGGACGTTGGGGTGATCATGTTGGTGAAGCCGTCTCCCAGCTGGAAAGCCATCACGGTGGCCTGCCTGGAAAGCCCGATCAGGTCGGAAAACTGGGACATGATGGGCATGGTGAGCGCTGCTTTCGCCGAACCGCTGGGTATCACAATATTGATCAGGGTCTGGATGAGATACATCATGCTCACCGAGGCGATCTTGCCGAAATCCTGCATGGACCGGGCAACCTGGTAAAGCAGCGAATCGATCACCCTGCCGTCTTCCAGAATGACCAGGATCCCACCGGCGAGTCCCACCACAACGGCAGCAGAAAGAATATCCCGCATTCCTTC
>DSDZ01000197.1 GCA_011048475.1 Bacteroides sp.
ACCGCACCTTCAGGTCATTCGACAGGATCAGCAAACAGACCATCGGAGAGGTACGGGAATTCAGTGATATGGAGGATGCCGGTTTCCTGAGGCACATCGCTCCCTACGAGAAGCGTTTCAGGGAGGAAACGGCACTGCTGGACGGAGTCTACCCCGGCCTGGATCCGGATGATTATTTGAAAGGGGCGGTGGCCCCGGTCTTTTTCGGTAGCGCCCTGAACAATTTCGGGGTTAAAGAGCTGCTGGAAAGTTTCCTGCTCCTGGCTCCGCATCCGAGACCCGTGCATGCCGAAAACCGGGTCGTTGATCCGTTCGAGGCCAGTTTTGCCGGTTTTGTATTCAAGATTCATGCAAACATGGATCCCAACCACCGGGACCGCATCGCGTTTATCAAGGTCGCTTCCGGGCGGTTTGAAAGGAACAGGGCGTACATCCACGTCCGGACGGGTAAACAGATGAAGTTCTCCAGTCCCACTTCCTTCATGGCAGAAAAAAAATCAGTCATCGATGAAGCCTTCCCGGGGGATATTGTGGGAGTGCACGATACCGGGAATTTCAAGATCGGGGACGCGGTTACGGAAGGGGAGAAGCTTAAATTCAAAGGCATTCCCAGCTTCTCTCCCGAACTTTTCAGGTATGTGGTGAATGCCGAACCCATGAAATTCAAGCAGCTGGCCAGGGGACTGGAGCAATTGACGGATGAAGGTGTGGCCCAGTTGTTTGTCAGCAAATTAAACGGGAGGAAGATCATCGGTACCGTAGGGGCCCTTCAGCTGGATGTGATCCAGTACCGTCTGCAGCATGAATATGGCGCCAGATGTAGTTATGAGCCCATTCCCATGTACAAGGCCTGCTGGATCGATGCGCGGGACATGAAACAGCTCGAGAAATTCCGTCTGCACAAAAACCAGCAACTGGCCCTTGACAGGGAGGACAGGGAAGTGTACATGTCCGAATCGCCCTATGCCCTCCAGATGGCACAGGAAAAATTTCCGGGCATCATTTTTCATTTCAGTTCCGAATACTAGGCTTCAGTTCCGGATGCCAGGTTTCAGGTACGGCAAACCGGTTCAGGGGTGGCCTGGCGTTTTACGGGATACGTAAAATGACTATATTCGTTGGGTATTTAAAATTCGGACAGCATGAGAAATCTTCTTCTGGTTCTGGGGGTATACGGCCTCTTTACGCTTTCTCTGACAGCGCAGCATCCCGACTGGGAAGCGAACTACCCCGACGGATGTACCAGCATCACCGCAGGAAGGGGGGCCACGGCTGATGGTTCGGTCATTACCTCCCACACGGACGACAGTCACCGTACCCGCTCCTGGATGGACATCACTCCGGCCGCAAGGCATCCCCGCAATGCCACCGCCACCATGTACAGACGGGTGACCGAAGATTCGCTGAAAATGCCTGCCTACAGGCATATTCCCATCGGGGAGATCCCCCAGGCAAAGGAAACCTACCAGTTCCTCAATACGGCCTATCCCTGCATGAACCAGTACCAGCTGGGTGTGGGTGAATCCACATTCGGGGGCAGGGATGAACTGCAGTCGGACGCGGGACTGATCGATTGCCAGCGGCTTTGCCAGCTGATGGTCGAACGGTGCAAAACTGCCAGGGAGGCCATTGAGCTTGCAGGAGAACTGACCGCCAGGTACGGTTGGAATGATTACGGTGAATGCCTGACCATTGCCGATAAAAAAGAGGTTTGGCATCTTGAAATTGCGGGTCCCGGCAAAGGGAAGGTGGGATCTGTCTGGGCCGCACAGCGCGTGCCGGACAACCACATATCGGTGAATGCCAATGCAAGCCGGATCAGGGAGATCCACCTGGATGATCCCGACCATTACATGGCCAGTAAAAATGTATTCAGCCTGGCTGCGGAAGCGGGCTGGTGGCAGGAGGGAGAACCCTTCGAATTCTGTTATGCCTATGCGCCTGAAAGCCGCACATCCATGGCCGCCCGACGCAGGGAGTGGCGGGTGTTCGACCTGCTGGCCCCCTCCCTGGAGCTTGATCCCAATGCCGAAAACTACCCCTTTTCCGTTCAGCCTGATGAAAAAGTGACCCTGGAAGACCTGATCACGGTATTTTCCGATTACTATGAAGGAACCCCGTTTGATATGACAAAGAACCTGACAGTAACCAACGAGGAGGGCATGACGGTAATTTCTCCCCTGGCCAACCCGCACATGCCCTATGACATGAACAAACTGTTTCATATCAACGGAGGCTGGGACTGGATGGGGGAGCGGACCATCGCCCGCTGGTATACCATGTACGCCACCATCATCCAGTGCAGGGACTGGCTGCCGGATGAGATCGGCGGAGTGGTCTGGCTTGCCCTGGACAATGTCGCCTCATCCATTTATATCCCCATTTACTGTTCGGTCACCGACCTTCCGGTTGCCTACAAAACCCCGGGGCGTCCCGGCGGGTATACCCGGGAGTCCGCCTGGTGGGCCTTTAACCGCCTGGGAACCCTGACCGCTCAGCGGTGGGGTGATATGCGCCATGATGTGAACGGGG
>DSDZ01000374.1 GCA_011048475.1 Bacteroides sp.
GATGTTTGATTTCGAGCTTTGCCATCAAAAAGGATTTTTACGTTTCAGAAACCCAAATTTACAATTCCCATCCCACAGTTCCATAGATATCCTTCGATATCGTCCTTATTAAATCTCTATCTTTAGCCAATATTTGCTGCTATACATGAGTGTATACAGGAGGGTCAAGAAGATCAGGTACCACCGCGGGAGGATCCGGAGAGAAGTCTTCTCCAGGTTCAGGGAACAATTCCTGGATTCGGAGTACCCGGGGGACCCGAAAGCAGCCCGGCTGTTCGGGAAGGATCTGAAAAAACTCTCGGCCAATTTCTCAAAACTGTTCTTCTTCCAGTATTCGCTGTGGAGCAGGTACAAATTTCACCGACACATCTACCGTTCTGTGATCCTGAAGGGCGCCCGGGAAAATACCCTGCATGATGTGGTACAGGCTTCAAAGGAAGGGGTGCTCTTCTATTTCCCAAATCACCAGGCCCATATTGATTCCATGGTGATCTCCTGGGTGGCAAAACTGCTCCGCGTGCCCCAGCCCATGTTCATCGCCTGGAACACCCTGGCCCGAAGAAGGTCCTCCTACCTGATGCCCCTTGTGAACAGTTGCCTGCTGGACAGGCAGATCATGGACACCCGTTTCAGTCCGCCGGATCCCTTCAGGAACACGAGAAACTATCGCGCAGGGTATACCAGGCTTTTCAATGAATACCTGAAACACATGCTCTCCGAAGGGGTGGACACCCTGATCTATCCGGAAGGGGGCCGCACATACTCAGGGAAGACGGGAGAGGCCCGGATCAGGAGGGTTTTTAAGAGCGCATTGCAGGCACAGGACTCCCTGAAAGACCGCAGGGAGATCTTTATTGTGCCGGTCTCTCTCACATTCACCCTGGTCCCGGAGGCATCGCAACTCATCCGGGCATGCCGGGAGAAATCCTATCTTCCCCCCTCCAGTCTTTTTCATGACATGCAATACGGCGATGACCGTTATGCCGCTTTCAGGCCCGTGTATGAAACAAGGAGCGGTTTTCCTCTGATCCGGGATTTCCTGGAGAAAAACACGCCCATCTACTGCGTGCTGGGAGATCCCATTTCACTCAGGGAGCCTGCCCTTACGCTGGAGCAATATTTTGAACCCGTGAAAAAGAACCTGAAGGTCCTGCCCCACCACTTCGTGGCCAGGCTGATCCTATCCGGTGGAACCGCAGGCATGATCGATGCTGCCCGGCAACTGCGGAACACGATCCACGAACACCTCCTGGATGAAGCTTTTTTTGATGAGATGGGCCTCCGGGACATTCTCTCCGTCGGACTGGAATTCTTTCGTTGCGAGGGAGCCGTCACAGAAACAGGGGAAATCTGCGATCCGCTGCTCCTGGAATATTACGGCAACAAATGCATTCCCAACCCCTAACCCTAATCCAACATCGGATTATCATAGAAGATCTTCTGCTTCATTTCAAAGTCATACAGGGTCACCTCCCGCAGGAGGTAATAGGATTCCCAGTAATTCTCGAGGGAGCTGATATAATCCCGTTTGGCTGCTTCCCGTTCGGCCAGTGAAATATTCAGATCGGTGATGCTGATCTCCCCGTTCTGGAACTTCTTCAAAGCGATCAGATACCCCTCCTCAGCCACCTTGTCAGCAGCCTCGGCCGTCTCGATCTGGTCCCTGATCAGGTTGAACTGCTCGACCATCACCACCACCCTTCTTTCGAAATCCTGCCGGTCCTGTTCCACATCGTAGATGACCAGTTCCCGCTGCGACTCCGCCAATCTCACCTGGGATTCGCTCCTTCCCCAGTCCAGGATCGGGATGCTCAGGGAAAGACTGACGTTCTGCTGCTGGTCAGGGTTTTCATAAACCCCTCCCAGCATGTCGGCACTGTTGGACACTCCGTAACTCATGTTCAGGGTGGCGCTCAGGCCGCTGTTCCTTTTTGCCTGGGTAAGGTCCCGCTCGGCCTGGATCAGTCGCCGTTCGAATTCGGGTGTTTCCTTCCGGTTCTCCAGGGCCTCTTCCAGTGCCTTCACCGGATCCACTTTGAACAGGAACATATCCAGCGGGATGATGAGCTCAATTTGCTGGTTCTGGTCCAGCCCGATGTACCGCTTCAGTTCGTAATCGGCATTTTTCAGGTCGATCCGCGCATTGTTGAGTGCCTTCTGGGCATTGAAAACCGACAGCTGGATCCTGGCAAAATCATTCTCCGAAATGGTTCCCAGCTCCTGTCGCACACTGGCGATCCGCAGGTTATCCCTGCTGTTCCTCAGATTGCTTTCGGCCAGGGCGTAATTGGTCTGTATCCTCAGGTACCTGAAAAACCTGGATGTGGCTTCGAATGAAATTTCCTCGATGGACTCAATGAAATTTTTCTGGGCTTCTTCATACACCAGGGGTTCGGTCATTCTGGCCCATTTCATCCAGTTATAGGCAAAAAGCGGCTGGGTGATTCCGACACTCACCGGATAACCCGAAAAACCCGTGGTGTTGTTGTTGAAGTCCTGTAACCGCACAAGCCCTGAAGCCGCGTAC
>DSDZ01000373.1 GCA_011048475.1 Bacteroides sp.
GGAAAAATGCAACGGGTGTGGTATTTGTGTAAAGATCTGCCATGAGCACTGCCTGTCATTATCAGACGGCGAACTGAAAATTGAATACGAATTCTGCAGCACCTGCAGCCAGTGCGTGGCGGTCTGCCCCCGGCAGGCTATCCTCTGGGATCACCACCCGCCACTGAGATTTGACAGGACACTGTATCCTCGCCCTGAGCAGGTTATGGAACTCTTCATGGAAAGAAGAACGGGCCGGGAACATACCGGAAAGTCTATTGACAGATCAACACTGAAAGAAATAGCGGCAATGGCCGCTTATGCTCCCACTCATAATTTCAATCTGAGGACCATCATCATTGATGACGTCGAGATCATCCGGCAGATCGATTCGGTGATCTACCGGTTCTCAATGAACCTTTACAGATGGTTATATGCCCCTGAAATCATGCATTTTGTTGTCAGGGCTTTTGCCCCTGCGTGGGAATCCGAATACCTGAAGGCAAGACCGAAACTAGAAGTACTCAGGAACAGGCAGAGGTTGTTTAGAACAATGCCCGCAGCCGTGATCATGGTGGTGGGAAACCGAAGGGCACCCCTTTCACTACAAAGTGCCCAGTATGCACTCTATAACATGGACCTGTATGCCCAGTCCATGGGGTTGGCCTGCAGGAACCTGGTGGGAAACCAGGGAATCCTTAACAGGAACCGCCAGTTCCGGAAGCTGATCAGGTTAAACAGGAAGGAAAAGATATTTGGTACCATCGCACTGGGTCACCCGGCCATCAGGTTCAGGAACAAGGTGACCGGGAAATCCCTTTCCGTTCAATGGAACAACCATACGACCGGTCGTTGAACTGATCACTGAGCAGCATGATCAGAATGACTGACATTGAACATCCACTGCACCCCGTATTTATCCCTGCAGCTCCCGTAATAGGCACCCCAGAAGGTGTCCTGCATCTCCATCTCAACCACACCACCTTCTGAAAGTGCCTTGAACAGCCAGTCGGCCTCTTCCCGGGTGTCTGGTTCAAGATTGATGTACACATTATTTCCCTGGTTTACCCTGAATTGCATCGATTCGGGGGCATCGGTCCCCATCAGCATGTGACCTCCCAGGATGGGCAGAGCCACGTGCATGACCAGGTCTTTATCCTTCTCGGGCAGAGGAGGCATGTCCGCAGATTCCGGCATGTCCCTGAAACGCGAAATTCCGCCATTAAAATCACCTCCGAACACGGTCCTGTAAAAATTAAACGCTTCCTCCGTATTCCTGCTAAAATTCAAATATGTACTTACGCTTGCCATGATTTTAAATTTTGAATTAAGTTCGGTTGTATGATTTGAGTTATTCTGCCTCACATATTTCTTTAAGCCTGTTCAGTGCCCTCGGCCAGGTATCGTTGAAATAGGAAATATAATCCTTCCTGGCATCCAGATCCACCGAGAGGAGGGTATTCCTCCCGTGATCCCTGAAGGAGTAATTTTCCAGGGCACCTGCCCATCCGTCCACCTCAGGACCCTTCGTGATCTCCCTGCTCCCCTGCACAATGCCGAGATGTTCGATACTGACAAAGCGGTCAGTGATGTTTTCCCTGATCCTGCTGACCATCCCGCCCAGGTTCCCCTGTGGATCACATCCCAGAAAAAGCATTTTTGAACCCTTCTTCCATGTTCCTTTGAAATGCGAAGCAGGATTGAATACGCTCGTCCAGTTCCTGTAGGTTTTTTCTGCCAGCATCGTCTGATATACTTTTTCCACAGGTGCCCGGATAGAAACCTCATAATGAAGGGACTCCGACTCATCCGATCCTTCCACATATTTTCTGAAATGATCCAGGATGGATTGCCACCCTTCCATCTGAACTTCCTGCGCATAGGTATGTTCTGCCTCGAAAGATTCACGCACAACTGTCTGACTGCCTTCACTGGCGAACACGACCTTCACCTTCCTGCCGTCATCCATCGTATACCCGATGAGCCTGTGAGGTTCTACCCGGCTGTATGTTCCGGTAAAATCGAAACCCGAACTTCCGTCCTTTGCTTCCATACGGGAAAGGAACACACCTCCTTCCCTCAGATCGTTTTCCGCACGGGTGGTGTGCCAGGCATCGGAGGCCTGGTTCCAGTGCATGATATGGATTGGCTCAGTCCACAGTTTCCACACCCTCTCTACCGGGGCATGAATGGATGTCTCCACTGAAATCACCGTTTTTTCAATCGTTCCCATGCTTACCTGATGTTTGATTTCACGTGATGCTTTTTCAACAATATAAAAATAGCAGGATGCGGCCGGAGGACAAATGGACAAAAAAGACATTTGAAGGGTGTTTTGCGTCAAAATTATTGTATCTTTGACCGATGAAGCACGTGACGGTACTCGTCCCTGAAAATTCCTTGCTGCAGTCCATTGCTGATCCGAAATACTGTTTCGGAACTGTGAACCGGTTTCTGACCAAATCGGGAAGAGAACCCGCATTCAATGTGGAACTGGTCGGAGCAAAGAAGAAGATCTACCTGAACGGCAGGACATACTGTATACAAA
>DSDZ01000194.1 GCA_011048475.1 Bacteroides sp.
GGACTGGTGCTCCAGGCGTTTGTCAATATGGCAGTGGCGGTCGGCCTGCTGCCTGTAACGGGACAGACACTGCCCCTGGTGAGCATGGGAGGCTCTTCCATTTTCTTCACCAGCATGGCTACGGGGATGATCCTGTCGGTCAGCTGGGGTTCCAGGGAAGAACAGTTAGAATACAGCACGAATGAACAGGCAGCACACATATAGGATCCTCATAGGAGGAGGGGGCACAGGGGGACATGTTTTCCCTGCCATTGCCATCGCTGAGGCGCTCAGGGAACGGGATCCGGGCCTGGAATTCCTGTTTGTGGGAGCGCGTGGCCGCCTGGAGATGGAGAAGGTCCCCGAGGCAGGATACAGGATCGTGGGTTTGCCGGTCAGGGGCTTTCAGCGGAAATGGAGCTGGAAAAATTTCACATTCTTCCTCTGGCTGATGGTCAGCATGGTGCAATCGCGGCGGATCATCCGCAGGTTCGATCCCCATGTGGCGGTGGGAGTGGGAGGTTATGCAAGCGGGCCCATCCTGAAAGCTGCCGCGCGGAAGGGGATTCCCATCCTGATCCAGGAACAGAACTCTTATGCCGGGGTGACCAACCGGATCCTGGCGCGGTCCGCCCGGACCATCTGCGTGGCCTATGATCATATGGACCGCTATTTTCCGGCCGACCGTATCGTCCTGACCGGTAACCCGGTCCGCAAGCAGCTGATTCGGCCGGGAAGGGACAGGCAGAAGGATCTGGAGGCGTTTCAGCTGGAGGAGGGGAAACAGACCTGCCTGGTACTGGGAGGCAGCCTGGGGGCGAGGACCATCAACCTGGGCATCATGGAAGGATTGGAGAAGCTGGACCGGGACGACCTCCAGGTGATCTGGCAGTGCGGCGCGGCATTTCGTGAGGAAGCAGAAAGTATGATCCGGATGAGGCAAATGGACCGGGTCCGGGTATTCGCCTTTATTTCCCGGATGGACTGCGCATATGGCGCGGCGGACCTCATTGTATCCAGGGCGGGCGCCATCACCATTTCAGAACTCTGCCTGGTGGGGAAACCGGTGATCCTCGTGCCTTCTCCCAATGTGGCGGAAGATCACCAGACCAGGAATGCGGAGGCACTGGTGGAACACAATGCAGCCATCCTGGTCCCCGACCGGAACGCCAGGCAGCAACTGGCGGACCAAATCGTGCAACTGATGCACGATAAGAAGAGGAAAAGCGAACTTTCAAATAACATCAAGAAGCTCGGCATTTCCGATGCGTCGCAACGGATTGCGGAGGAAGTAATAAAAATCATCCACAGATGATGATCTGGAAAAACCTTGATAGCGTATATTTCATAGGCATAGGCGGAATTGGCATGAGTGCCCTGGCCCGGTATTTTTTAAGCCAGGGCAAGGAAGTGGCCGGGTACGACAGGGTCACCACTTCACTGACCGATCATCTGATCAGGGAAGGAATTGACATTCATTTTGAAGACCGCTCAGTGCTGATCCCTGATGTGTTCCGCAATCCGGAAAGAACCCTGGTGATCTATACACCCGCGGTTGGAGAGCAGAACCAGCAACTGAATTATTTCAGGAAAAGGGGATTCAGGGTGATCAAACGGGCGGTCGCCCTGGGCGAAGTGTTCAATGCGGGCAGGGGCATCGGTGTGGCCGGTACACACGGGAAAACATCCATTTCGGCCATGCTGGCACATATCCTTAACAGCTCGACCCTTGGGTGCAATGCCTTCCTGGGAGGTATCAGCAAAAACAGGAACAGCAATCTGTATCTGGATACCGCATCCAGGATCGTCATTGCCGAAGCGGATGAATATGATCATTCGTTCCTGACCCTGTTCCCCGAAGTCGCCGTGGTTTCATCCATGGATCCCGATCACCTGGATATTTATCAGTCCAGGGAGAACCTGGTCAGGGGTTTTGAAACATTCATTTCCCAGATCAGGGGCAAGGGAAAACTGATCCTGAAATATGGTCTGGAGCCCGCGGTCCCCGATACCATTGAAAGGCATACTTATTCCCTGGATCACAACAAAGCGGATTATTATGTAACCAAACTGGTGCAGCGGGGACTCGGATATGAATTTACGGTGGTGGCACCCGATCTGGTCATACCCAAGATCCGGCTGGGTGTGCCCGGGAGACTGATGGTGGAGAATGCGCTGGCCGCTACAGCGGTGGCCCACCAGCTGGGGATTGCTCCGGAGGTGATCGCCCGGGCACTCGCTTCCTACAGGGGTGTGGAGAGAAGATTTGATGTCCGGGTGGCGGAAGAAGACAGGATCTACATCGATGATTATGCGCACCATCCGGAAGAGATCAGGGCTTTTCTTTCTTCTGTCAGGGCGCTTTTCCCAGGTGAGAAGATAGCGGGAGTATTTCAACCCCATTTGTATTCCCGGACGAGGGATTTTGCAGCGGAGTTTGCCAGCAGCCTGGAAATGCTTGATTCCCTGATCATGATGGAGATCTACCCCGCCCGGGAAGAACCGCTGCCGGGTGTGACCTCCTCCATGATCCTGGAC
>DSDZ01000228.1 GCA_011048475.1 Bacteroides sp.
CTCTGCCGTATACGGTACGCCCCAGCGCACTTCCACCGGTTTTGACATCCGCAGGCTCAGCATGCTGCTGGCCGTGCTGGAAAAGCGTGCTTCATTCAAACTGGCCAGCCGGGATGTATTCATTAATATCGCGGGAGGACTCCGGGTGGATGATCCGGCCATTGACCTGGCCGTCGTCTCGGCTGTACTCTCCTCCACGATGGATATTCCCGTGGATCAGCATACCTGTTTTGCGGGAGAAGTGGGCCTGTCGGGTGAAGTAAGGCCGGTGAACCGGATCGAGCAGCGGCTCGGTGAAGCCGATAAGCTGGGAATGAAAAAGATCCTTCTGCCCGCCTATAACAAAAAACGGATCGATACCGGCAGGTACGGCCTGGAAATTGTTGAGGTAAGCAGGGTACAGGAAATCCCCAAACATCTGTTCGGCTGATGAACGGAGCGGATCCCATGAACCTGCCCCTGTTCAGGGCGGATTACATCCAGAGGGTTCCCCATTACCCGGTCCGGATCCCGGATATCAGATCGGGCGGCGAATACTATTTCGAAACCGGCAGCGGGTTGCAATACCAGGTCATGTTCGCGGAGAAAAAAAGCAGTACCCTGGAACACATTGTGAATTTCAGCGTCCTGAGCGAAGAGTACGATGATGAATACAGCATCACCAACAGGGGTGAAATTTACAGAGTCATCTCCACGGTGGTGGAGATCATCCGCCTCTATCATGAAAACCATGCCTGCTCCGTCAGTTACGAATTCAGCGGGGAGTTCAAAGATGGCAACCCAAAACGGAAAACCAGCATCCGTACCTTCCTCTTCTACCGCAAAGCAAAACAGATCGTTCATCCCTCCTGGGATGTGGAGCTGGCAGGAAACCGGGTGCTGGTCCGAAGGAAAAGAAACAGGAGGTGAAATGAAGGATTGGATCCTGGATATCAACCGGCTTACCCTGGAAACAGGGAAAGGAACACTTGTCCGCGGGATCAGCCTGAAACTGGAACGGGGCAAGTTCACAGGACTGGCCGGGGAATCCGGTTCGGGAAAAACCCTCACGGCATTGTCCGTGCTGAGACTTTTACCCCCTGCCGTGCAATTAACATCCGGGTCGATCCTGTTTTCCCCTGCGGAAGGGCCCCGGGTCGATCTGGCCACCCTTCCCCCGAAAAAAATGTTTCAAATCCGGGGGAACAGGATATCCATGATCTTCCAGGAGCCCATGACATCCCTCAATCCTTCCATGCGTTGCGGGAAACAGGTTTCGGAGGTGATCCGGATCCACCAGGGCGGTGACCGCCCTGCGCTGCGTAGCCGGGTGCTGCATCTGTTCGATGAAGTTAAACTGCCCGATCCCCGGAGTATATACAATGCCTGGCCGCATTTGCTGTCGGGCGGACAAAGACAGCGGGTGATGATCGCCATGGCCCTCGCCACCCGTCCGGAACTGGTCATTGCAGACGAGCCGACCACCGCTCTGGACGTGACCGTGCAGAAAAGCATCCTGGACCTGCTGGCAGAACTGCGCGAAAAGTACCATCTATCCATCCTTTTTATCACGCATGATCTGACGGTACTCAAACAGATTGCCGATCACATGGTGATCATGTACCGGGGTGAAGTGGTGGAATCGGGCAGCACAGACCGTATCCTCACCACCCCTGAGGCGCCCTATACCAGAGGATTGATAGCCTGCAAACCCGGACTGGACCGAACACCCTACCGGCTCCCCACCCTGTCGGATTTCATGGCCGGGAAAAAACCGGGAACACGGGAGCTGAAAAGGACGGTCGTTCCCCCGGATACCGTGCCGCTGCTACGCATCCGGAACCTTTCCAAATGGTATGCGAGGGACCGCGGAAAAACGGTGGTGAAAGCGGTCGATGAAGTCAGTTTTGATGTATTTGCCGGAGAAACCATGGGGCTGGTGGGGGAATCTGGATGCGGAAAAACCACCCTCGGAAGGACCATATTGCGATTGATCGGAGCCACTTCGGGGGATATCGATTACAGGGGAGAAAACCTGCTGGCCTGTTCCCGGTCCGAGCTCAGAAAAATCCGGAGCAGCATCCAGGTGGTGTTCCAGGACCCCTATTCATCGCTGAGTCCCCGGAGGACGGCAGGACAGATCGTCCGCGAACCCATGGAGATCCATGGGATCGGGACCAACAGGACAGAAAGAAATGCGCGGGTACAGCATCTGCTGGAACAGGTGGGACTCACGGGTTCAGATATGGACCGGTACCCGCATGAATTTTCGGGGGGACAGCGTCAGCGCATCGGCATCGCCAGGGCCCTGGCCTGTGAACCCGAATTCGTGATCCTGGATGAGGCGGTTTCGGCACTGGATGTAAGTGTGCAGGCCCAGATCCTGAACCTGCTCAACGAACTGAAGCAGGCTTACGGGCTTACTTATATTTTCATCTCGCACGACCTGACGGTGGTCAGGTACATGTCAGACCGCATACTGGTCATGAAAGACGGCTCCATTGTGGAGTCAGGGACCCCAGAATCGATCTACAC
>DSDZ01000469.1 GCA_011048475.1 Bacteroides sp.
GATATGCACTTTTTAGCAAATAGTGAACCGTCGTTCGGAGGATACCCCTCCTGAAAATTAACAAATATTTGTGATCAAATACAGTGCATACCGGATCGTCGGTATGAACAAATTACAATAGGGGATGTTTTAGATTGAACTCATGGGATCCGTCCGGCACGATTACCGTATCGATTCACGGAGAAATTTCAAATTAAAAATATAACTATGAAAAAAACAGCTTTATCGATAATTGTAGCCATTCTGACCATTGCCCTGATCCATGCACAGGAAATCCAGATTCCAAAGATCGGAGTGAAAGCGCCGGAATTCACGGCCCAGTCGACCAACGGGGAGATCAACTTTCCTTCGGACTTCGGAAGTCACTGGAAGATCCTGTTCTCACATCCGAAGGATTTCACACCTGTCTGCACTTCCGAGATCATTGAGTTGGCCCACGAGCAGGAAAGCCTTAAGAAGATGGGGACAAAGATTGCCGTGGTCTCGGTCGATCCTCTGGAACAACACCAGAGCTGGAAAGCCGCCATGGAAATGATGGAATACAAGGACAGGTACACCGAAAAGATTCAGTTTCCGCTGGTAGCCGACAATGACCAGACGATCGCAAGGCTTTATGGGATGATCCATACGACTGAGGATGTGGGCCGGAACGTGCGGGGAGTATACTTTATTGACCCTGATAATATCATCAGGGCCATCTTCTTTTATCCCAATGAGGTAGGAAGGAGTATGGATGAAATGAAACGGACGCTGCTCGCGCTGCAGGCAAATTATGAAAACAATAACCTGCTGGCGCCGGCGGACTGGATGCCAGGGGAAGACATGATTGTTCAGGTTCTTTCCCAGGAGGATGAAAAAACCATTAATAATGAGGGTTCAAAGTATTATCAATACTCCTGGTTCCTGGTATTTATGAGAAACAGCGGTAAAAGATAAGCCCCCGGGATCCGGGCATGGTGATCAACCGCGCGTCCAGAAAAAGCTCATTCGATCCGTCCCGGATATACTTTTAATGCCTCAGCCAGGGTTTCCATGGCGCGGGCCAGGTCCTCCTTCTTCAGCACATAGGCGATGCGGACCCCGCACATGCTGTACCGTTTGGAAACCGAATCAAGCATGATCACATGATCCTGACCAGTGCGCTCTGAGGCTGCGCCCCTGCGGGGCACAGGTCCCCCGGCCAGCAGCAATCCGCCGGCGGACCTGGCAGTCCCGGTCTTTCGGAACACGCCTGCTTTGCAAACAACGATGGGCTGTCCGGGGAAAAGGAAGTAACAATCCATCCTGGAGCCGCCCGCATGGAACGGTACCTGCCCATGCTCCGGGGTAAAAGGCTGGCGCTGGTGGTGAACCACACTTTAGTGATGGACGGGGTGCATTTGCTGGATACCTTGCTGTCCCAGGGGATCCATGTATCCGGCATTCTGTGGTTGTTCGTGCCCGAGCACGGATTCAGGGGCGATCTGGATACGGGGGCGGAGGTGGAAAGCGGAACGGATCCCGCCACCGGGATCCGGTGGATGTAATCTTCCCCTTCCATCGGGACGTCATAATTGATGATCAGGTCAATGTCCTTCACATCGATCCCCCTTGACAGAAGATCGGTGGCCACCACGATATGATTGTTCCCATTAATTTTGAAAACAGGTTAGACAGGTATGTATAATTATGATTGAGCTTTTCGCCAAGATAATCTGACAGATTTTTTTTAAGCAGCGCATTATTATAATGGACCAGATCAACAATAGATGTTTTTATCTTCTCTACGAGGATTGTATTACTATCTTCCATCAATTCAAGCCCTGATTCTCGTAATGATACATCCAGATGCATAATCTGAATTTCCGAAATCTCCCCTCTAATTTCAGCTTCACCCAAATCTACCTTGCTCTACTGAAGGCCGAGTTTTTCCAATTCAGCTTTAACCACCGTTGTGCACCTGGTACAGACCATATTTTTAATGAAGAGTTACAAGCGCCTTGTAGAGGTATTTTTCTCCTCCTTTCTCAAAAATAAGCCAATGCGAAAAAGCATTCAATCTTTTTGAAAGAGAAAACTGACTCTCCTCGCGGCTTGCTGCGAGAAGCCTCAATGGCTGGAAGCCACGGACGGAAAACCAGCGGGAGAGAACAGGCAGAGATGGAGTGATGCGCTGAAGCTCTATGAGGTAAAATGCGTCTAATAATAAAGAACCCCTTCTTTGAAGAGATACGAGATCGTCAAATGTGTAACTTATGTAATTTTTTCAAGGAATTATGTAACATTTTTAATTCGCTTTCCAATAAATTTGTCAACACATAACCATTTCTTTTTAAAAAGTATAAATCATGGAAACCAAGGTTGTAGGATACTGGAATGAGAAAAAAGAAAAACTCAGATTAAAATATCCAATTATTAATGAGGAAGATCTTAGCTATTCTCAGGGCAAGGAAAAAGAGATGATCGAATTGCTTGGGTACAAGCTTGGAAAAACAAAAGAAGAGTTACGTAGTATAATAATACTACGTAAC
>DSDZ01000075.1 GCA_011048475.1 Bacteroides sp.
ATGCAAACAACATGGTGGCTGCACTCACACCGGAACAGCAACTGGTGGGGAATGATTTCAAAAGAAATAAGGGGAAGCTCCCTTGGCCGGTTGAAAGGGGAATGATTACGGCGGGTTTTGGAAAAAATGAATACGCGGGACTGGTCGGGTCAAGTTACAATAACAACGGGATCGATATCAACACAACTCCGGGCACAAAAGTAAGGGCCGTTTTCGAAGGGGAAGTGACCAAAGTGTTTGCCATTCTGGGTGCAAATTATACGGTGCTGATCCGGCATGGAGAGTACCTGTCGGTATATCAGAACCTGGTCAATGTACGGGTAAAAACAGGGGACAAAGTTTTAACGAAAGAGGTTCTGGGAGAGGCTTTTACGGACAATGATCAACAGGTGGGGATGGTTCATTTCGAGGTGTGGCAGGAAAGAAACATATTGAACCCTGAGGACTGGATAAGTAAGTAAGATTTTTTGGAACCTTTAAATGAAGGTGCCGTATAAAAAGAGTCGAGAAATACTATTATGAAAAAAGACCTCAGCATCCCTTCTGATATTGGTAATCTGAGATTGGTCGAAAAAGCGATCGATGAACTTTCCATGGAACTTGGTCTGAGCGATGAAGTATACGGAAACATCATGGTCGCCACAATGGAGGCTACCAACAATGCGATCATACACGGAAATAATTCCGATCCGGACAAGAATGTGAAGATCGAGATCCTTTTTTTGAACAGGGAACTGGTCGTGCACATCGAAGACCAGGGAACAGGATTTGACCACAGCATTGTACCGGATCCCACCGCGCCGGAAAATATTGAAAAGATTGACGGCAGGGGAATCTTCCTGATGGAGCAGCTTTCGGATGAAATCATGTACCTTGAGGACGGAAGAATCGTGGAGCTTAAGTTCAGGGTGTAGTGGCCATCAGTTTCCATAACCAGGGGACCAAAGATGTACTGAGGAATAAAAGAAAACATACATACTGGATCAGGGATTGGCTGCATCTGCATCAATTCAAACCCGGAAATATCACATTCATTTTTACCACCAATACCGCCCTGCGCAAAATAAACCGGGAATTCCTGCAACACAATCATTTTACAGATGTTATCACTTTTGACTATACGGAAGAAAAAGTGATATCGGGTGACATATTCATCAGTGCCGATCAGGTGAAAAAGAATGCCGTGGAATACGCGGTGGGGTTTGAAGACGAACTCAGACGGGTCATAATTCACGGCGTGCTGCATCTGATGGGTTACGATGACCGGACCGAGGAGGAAAGGAATGTCATGAGGAAAATGGAGGATGATGCATTAAATTTGTGGGAGGATTAAAGAAAGATGACAGACGGGTATGACATCATCGTGGTCGGCGGGGGACATGCCGGGTGCGAAGCCGCTGCCGCAGCTGCAAATATGGGTAGCAGGACGCTATTGATCACCATGGACATGACAAAATTTGCGCAGATGTCGTGTAATCCTGCCATGGGCGGAATCGCAAAGGGTCAAATAATCAGAGAGATAGACGCATTGGGGGGATATTCCGGTATCGTGACGGACAGGTCCATGATCCAGTACAGGTTGTTGAACCGCAGCAAAGGTCCTGCCATGTGGAGCCCGAGGGCACAGTGTGACCGGTCGCAGTTCACAGCAGAATGGAGGAGAGTACTGGAGGGGATCCCGAAAATAGAATTTTGGCAGGATCAGGTTACTGGACTGATTATCGAAAAAGAGAAAGTTCGGGGTGTGGAAACCATGATGGGGATCAGATTTGGTGCAAAAGCGGTAATCCTGACGGCCGGTACCTTTATCAACGGACTGATGCATGTGGGGAACGTGAAGATGAAAGGAGGAAGAATGGGTGAAGGATCGGCCCTTGGACTCAGCGAGCAACTGAAAGAATGCGGTTTTGAGGTGGGCAGGATGAAGACCGGTACGCCGGCAAGAATCGACGGAAGAAGCGTTGATTTTTCAAAGCTGCAGGAGCAGAAGGGAGAGAATGAAGGGCGAAAGTTCAGCTTTCTGAATGCAGAACCGGATTATACCGACCACAAAAGCTGCTTTATTGCATATACGAACCTGACGGTACACAGGGAGCTGGAAAAAGGCTTCGATAACAGTCCCATGTTCGATGGCACCATTACAAGCATCGGTCCGAGGTATTGTCCGAGCATTGAGACAAAAATTGTAACCTTTTCAGATAAAGAGAAGCACCAGCTGTTTTTAGAACCGGAAGGACGTTCAACGATCGAATACTATATCAATGGATTCTCTTCATCCCTGCCGTGGGAGGTGCAGTACCAGGCCCTGCTTAAAATTGACGGCCTGCAGGATGTGAAAATCTTCAGACCGGGTTACGCCATCGAATATGATTATTACCCCCCCACGCAACTGCACCATACACTGGAGACAAAACGAATAGAGAATCTCTATTTCGCAGGTCAGGTGAACGGTACCACCGGATACGAAGAAGCCGCAGCCCAGGGTTTAATGGCGGGGATCAACGC